>JBDNGG010000571.1:0-1091 GCA_041689405.1 Terrimicrobiaceae bacterium
CCTCTGTGTGCGATAAATCGCATCGTCTCATCCTGTTCATCCTGCATCATCCTGTCCATCCTGTTTAGTTCGTCACCCGCATCGCATTTCAACTTTGTATCGCCCTCCCGGGCTGTGTTCCAAGCAGGCGGCCTCGCGCATTCCCACGTGCCGATACGGTGTTCAAATTCGAAACTCACTTTTCACTTAATATTTCGGATAATTTCCCGCTCAAGGAAGTTAGACGGACCTGAATGATATCCCATATTATCTCGTCGTCTACCGTGTCATACCCATGAATGAGACGATTTCGTAAGCCGATGCAGCGACGGATTTCAGGAATCTGCTCATCCAAATCGGGTGACGAAAGAAGAGCCTTATTAAGGGCCTCGCCAACGATTTCGAATTGACGCTCTACGGCTGAAATAACCACCTCGTTTTCACTGAAGCCCACGAAATCAAGGCCTTCAGTGAATTGCTGAATCTTTAAGCACGCGCACCGCGCATCCTCAAGCCGCTTACGAGTCTCGATCTTCATAAAGAACTATCGAGTCCTTTGCGATCTGCTGATGCAAGATGGGGTTGCGGATAGATCGCTCGGTAATTAAATCTACGGGTCGACCCAACGAGCCTTCAAGAGATTCGGCCAGGTCCAGATACCGGTCAGCATAGCCAGGAGTTCTGGTGTCATTGAACCGCACGACAAAATCAAAATCGCTGGAGGCTACATCAAAATCCTCTCGTGCGGCAGACCCGAAAACGGCCAATCGTTGAACTCCATACTTGCGGCACGCGGAAGCAATCGTCGATCGGTATTGATTCAGCAGAGCATTCATTTCAAAGCCAGATTACAGCCAAAGCGGAACGGAGTAAAGTTCCCAGCCAACCAGCCGAGATTCATATCTCCATGCGTTTTAGACAGAATGGACAGAATTTTACAGGATTTACAAAATTATACAGATACGGGTCGCTTGGATGAAGTTGGAGAAAGCAGACAGTTGAAAGCTGAAAGCTGAAATTGGTGAGGCACCGATGGCGCTGTCTATCCCAATCAAACCGCTAGCTCGACCGCATCCTATTTCCAATTTCCACTTTCTGCTTTCAACTTTGCA
>JBDNGG010000572.1:0-2964 GCA_041689405.1 Terrimicrobiaceae bacterium
CTGGCGGGGTCCCTGGTCTTTGGTGATGTGTTTGATGCCCTTGCGGTCGGATATTTCAAGCGGGACGATTTCGTCGTCAAAGCATCCTGAGCGAACGGCCTCCAGCGCACGCTTATGACTTTCGATGGCATAAGAATCCTGGTCCTCCCGGCTGATGTCCGATTCGCGGGCGATATAATCGGCGAGCGATCCCATGTGGCATACATCGAAGGGGCAGGTGGGACCGTCGTGCAACATCGAGTCGATGATCTGTTGATGTCCGAGTTTCCAGCCGGAGCGGCCTCCATTGAGCAGATGCGGTGCCCGGCTCATGCTTTCCATGCCGCCGGCAACCACCGCTTGGGCGTCGCCGAGCCTGATCGCTTGCGCTGCCAGCACGACGGCTTTCAATCCCGAGCCGCACATTTTGTTAATCGTAAGAGCTGCAACCGTCGGCGGGAGCCCGGCCTGGAGCGCTGCCTGACGCGCGGGAGCCTGGCCGAGTCCAGCCGACAGGACATTTCCCATGATGACTTCGTCGATTCCGGCGGGTTCGATTTTTGCGCGTTTGAGGGATTCCCGGATCACGGCGGCACCCAATTGGGGTGAGGTCAGTGGCGAGAGATCACCCAAAAAAGTTCCGATGGGCGTGCGGCAGGCGGCAATGATGAAGGCTTTCATCGGGGAAGTGGAAGGGGGGCGAGGAGCATCGGTCGGTTATTATATTTGGGGGGACGGATATCGCGCCGCAGCGGAAGAACTTTTTTCCAAAGTTCTGAGAAAGAGGGAAAAGATATCCGCGATTTCCAAAGCCCGCTTTTTGTATTCGGACTCGGGAAGCGCCGGGTGGGCCAAGGCATGAAATTTTCGAAAGACGGCCATTTCTTCCTTTGATATGATGTCGCCACCCAAAGCAACAACCAATTCATCCCAGATGCACTTTTCTCCGAGAGCTTGTTTGGAAAACAATTTCCACCGATTCAGCCCAGCTCGATCTGAATCAGCGGCGGGCGATTAAGCCGGCCGACATCCCGTCCAACGGACCCGAACTGGCCATCCGATCTTCTATCTGCTCGGTTATAAACCTCTCTTGGCGGCCTCCTGTTTCAGTCAATCACACCTCGCTGCGAGAAAACTGCCGAAAAGATGAAATATTTCTGTTGAAATGAAGCTCAATGTGTCATACACAAACCGAAACAATATATGAAAACCATCCTAACTTTAGCATTAATGGCCGCCATTGCTTCTTCGCAGGCGGCCGTCATCTCATTGGCCACACCAGTCAGCAACAGCCTCACTCCCAGTGCCATTTACTGGGATTATAACAGCAGCAGCGGCTCGGTGGTTAGCGATGGATCCGGCAATGGGTACGGTGGTACATTGACGGTTGGTCTTGACAACTCAACCCCTGTGAATACGCCAACCTTGGCTACCGGAGTCGATTTGGCGGGAACAAGTGGTTATGGCCAGGCTGTGAGTGTCGTAGGGAAAAACAATAATCCAGCCTATACCAGCAACATGAATCCCTCCGTACGGTATGAACCAGGAGCAGCTGCGGCCTATGCCATGTCCGGTGGTGTCAGCTTCACTGGAGGCACTTGGGTGAACATGAATATTGGGGCTTCTACGGTGCCAGTCGGCACCAACCTAAACATGTATCTTATGGGAAGCGGTCAAACTTACGCGACCAGTTCGCATTGGGGTTTGGTCCTTGCCCGAACATCTGGCGGAGCGTGGTCTCTTGGGCTCAGTGTCGGCAGTGGCGCGGCGCAGTCCTCAGTATTCACGTCAATCGCCATGGGCGATGTCTTGGATAGTAACTGGCACCATGTCGGCTTCAATTATAATGGTTCCTCAAACGAGGTGACTTTATGGATTGATGGAGTGAGCATTGCCACCAACAGTCTCACCAATGGAATTGGCGCTCCAGCCAATTTGACCGATAGAACTTTCCGAGTGGGCGAACGTGTTGAAAGCAGTTTTGAAGAGTTGTCGTTTACCGGGAAATTTGATGACACCTTCGTGACCAGCGGCATTCACACCTTTACCGCTGTGCCGGAGCCTTCAATTACGGCCCTGATGATGGGCGTGGCAGTTCTTCTTGCAGCCTCGTTCAGGAGATGGAGTAAATCGCGCCGCGGGTAGCGCGACGCGATGGGTCCGAACCGGCTGATTTGATCGCGCGGAGGAACTCCGGTCCAACTGAAGCTTACGATCTGATTCGGCACAAGGTTTGTGCTTTGACTTCCTCCGGAGAGAGCTACGGCTTTCTCCGGATTCTGATAATGGTTCCTCAAACGAGGTGACTTTATGGATTGATGGAGTGAGCATTGCCACCAATAGTCTCACCAATGGAATTGGCGCTCCAGCCAATTTGACCGATAGAACTTTCCGAGTGGGCGAACGTGTTGAAATCAGTTTTGAAGAATTGTCGTTTACCGGGAAATTTGATGACACCTTTGTAACCTCTGGAATACATTCGTTTTCACCTGTCCCAGAGCCATCTGTATTTGCGCTTATTTCTGGGGCTGGTTTGGTCGCCCTGACCGCCCGTCGTCGCCAGAAATAGAGAGATTCCCAATCGAGATCCAAGCTCACCGTCGGCACGATAGTTCCCCTCATCATCATCGGCATCTCCAAGGAAATCAAAGAACAGGAATTCCGTGTCTCTCTTCTCCCGCCGGCTGCCTACCAGTTGATCAAATGGGGCCATCAGGTCATCGTCGAAAAAGATGCCAAGGCTGGAGTCAGTTTTTTTGACCAGGCCTACCTTGACGCTGGCGCCGAAATCATTGCGACCCATGAGGAGGTCTTTGCCCGGGCGGATATGATCGTGAAGGTAAAGGAGCCTCTTGCCTCGGAAGTGAAACTCCTGCGCAAGACCAAATTTTTTTCACCTACCTGCACCTGGCCGCCAACGCGCAAGATCTCGCCGCCGCGAAGGACCTCGGCCTTAGCCTTGCCGCCCTCGACCGACTCTCGAAA
>JBDNGG010000573.1:0-3375 GCA_041689405.1 Terrimicrobiaceae bacterium
ACTGGTCGTCGGCTTGCTGCTCCGCTGCGAGGGCCTCATTGGTCTGTCCGCGGATGATGTGCGCGGCGTGACGCTCTTCGTATTCAATCCGTCCCCGATCTCCGGTGAGGTAGATGCGATAGCCCTCGTATGGGCAGAACGCATTCAGCGAATAATTCATGAGCAGGCCGTTGCGGAATTTGACTTGAACGGACAGGGAATCCTCAATCGTGATGCCTTCGCGAAAAACATTTCGGTCGCGGATGTAGCCGGTTTCCTCTTCGGCTTTGAGATAGAGTTCCCGCATCTCTTCGTGGCGGTTCATATCCAGGCGAAACGGATCTCCTTCGCTGGCGGAATCCGCATACCGGTCGTATCGCGTGAAGGCCTCATCACCCCGCGCGATGGCGTTTGGTTTCCCGTAAAAAACAAAAGCGCCATTGGCGTAAACCACCTCGGGGATCGCATCCACGATCCAGTTGGCCAGATCAAAATGGTGCGTGGCTTTGTGCACCAGCAAGCCGCCCGAGCATTCCTTCTGGCTGTGCCAGCGCCGGAAGTAATCGGCCCCGTGGCGCGTGTTGAGCAAATACTCCAAGTGAATATGCCGGACGGTTCCGATCTCCCCGGCGGAGACCCTTTTTCGGACTTCCGTGACGCCCGGCGTCCACCGATAATTAAACGTCACGCGCACACGTTTTGACGTTTCTGCAACGGCATCAAGGATGGATTGGCATTTGCCGACATCGGTCGCAATCGGCTTTTCGCAAACCACATCGCAGCCGTGCTGCACGCTGCGCCGGATGTATTCATTATGGGTGTGGTCCGGCGAACACACGATCACGCAGTCCGGCTTGTGCGTCTCAATCATGCGGTCAAAATCCGCTGCGTGATAAATCGGCAACTCGCCATATCCAAAAGTTTTTTCCAACCGTTGCGCATGATATCTGGCGCGGACAAGGCTCGCATCGCAGAGGGCGAGGAGTTTGGCGGAATTGCGATATTCGTTCGCGATGGGGTCAATGAACATGGGAATCCGTCCGCCGGTGCCAACTGCAACATAGGAGGTAACACCGACGGCTAGTTCTCGGGATTTTTCAAGGGTTTTCATAAATAGTTTTAGTGAGATTTCAGAGAGGGAATGTCGGGATGGAGCGTGCGGACTTTGCCGGTAAAACAGGCGTCAAGCAGTGCCTGAACAGCGGTGCCGTCTGCAAAGGACGGGGTATCATTCTGCCCGCTGCGCACGGCTTGCACAAACTTTTCATAAATCGTGGGCACCGTGCGACAGGCGATATTTCTCCACCGCAGTGTGTGGCGGTCTGCGCCGGCGCTTATCCGGTAAACATCTCTCGAGACATCGGAATCAAACTCCACTGATCCTTCTGTGCCGGAGATCCGGATCGAAATGCGGTTCCCGTTTCCGGCCGACCAACGCGTGGTATGCAGGATTCCCATGGCACCGCTGGCGAACTCGAGCATCGCGGATGCCGAGTCGTTGGCATCAAGCATATACTCTCCGATCCGGTCCCCGGGCGCTTTGGAGAAAGTTTTCAGCCGACCGCAGATCGTGGAAACCGGTCCGGCGAGATAAACCAGTAAATCAATAAGGTGAACGCCGACGTCTCCCAGTGCGCCCTTGCTGCCGTGAGCACTAGAGAGCCGCCACAGAAGTGCTGGCGAGGCTTGCCATCCGCCGTCGAGGGTCGCGGTGAGCCAGGACTGGAGAAACGAGCCCTCGACATGCCGCAGTTCGCCAAGCCGACCGGATGCAATGACCCTTCTCATTGCTTCGATTGCCGGTATGCTGCGAAAGGAAAAATTCACCATGTTCACTAAACCGGAGGCTTGGGCGACACGGGTCATTTGGCGCGCTTCGCGCAGCGACACAGCCAGTGGTTTCTCGCACAAGACGTGTTTGCCAGCCTTCAGGCACTCGATGGAAATCGCGGAATGATAGCGGTCCGGGACAACGACGCTTACGGCGTCAAGCTCCGGGCAGGCCAGCATGTCCCGAACGCTGGAATAGGTTTTCTGAATGTGATGTATTTGCGCAAACGCGCTGGCCTTCGGGAGATCAACGTCCACCGCGGCGACTAGGGCGCAGTGGGGGTTGCCCGAATAAGCTTCCGCATGCTGGCGGGCCATGCCGCCTGTTCCAATGATTCCAATCCGAACGGGCGCCTTTTTCATAAACTTTCCGCTCAGCGCGCGTTCTGCATCAACTCGCCAGTGAATTCACCATAAATAGGCGCATTGATGCCCCAAATTTCGGAGTCCCGCCGGACGGATCGCCGCACCCAGGTGAATGCTTCCGCTGACTCGCACCCGCACACCCCGCCGCGCCAAGTTGCAAGAAGACGATGCCCGAAATTCGGCTCATCGGTTGTTGGCATCTGGCACTCGTGGAGACCCAGCAGCTTCATCTTGCGATCAAGGTAACCGGTGCAGTCCACGAAAGTATCCCACCTCATGGTGGCTTCGCCATGGAGCGTATGCTCTTCGCGCCAGTGGAGCAGACCACCGGCAAACCCCTCATCGACCGCCTTCCAAAAACTCACGGTCACGAGTAGCGACGTGGCAAAGTGCTCGATGTTCCGCTGGGAGATCCCGTGAGTGATCACGCATTCCGGATTTTTCTCCAGGATCAACTTGGCCAGACGATCCACACTGGCGGGATCTTCGGAAGCCGTCAGGATCGTCGGGATCTCGGGCGCACACCCCTCGGGAAGATCGCACCGATAGCGCAGTTCGACCTGACGCCCAAGCTGAGGATCCCAATAATGTCGCTGCGGATGATCGAGGTGGATCGGGCTCGTCCCGAGAACAGTCGCTGCTTTCTCGCACTCCGCCTTACGGATCTTCATCAACTCCAACGGACCCCCGCGCCGGCTGGTAATCGTGCCGTCTGCCTGACGCTCCGCAATGTTTCCGCTCATATTGTTCGTGGACATGACATAGACGATGTCATAGCCAAGCTCGTGGTATTTGAGAAGCGTTCCGCCGATGGACACCTCGAGGTCATCGGCGTGGGAGCCGATTGCCATTAAGGTTCTGTTAATATTGTTATTCATAAGTTGTAAATGCCAATCATGGGTTACTTGGTTTCGGGCAGATTTCTGGAACGCTCAGTGTCTTCCGGCTTGATACCGATGTAGAGTTCCGCGAAATTGTCCATCTCGGCAAAGCTGATTTATGATGAGATACCCATGTGAATCATGTCTGTCAAGAGCGCAGCAGGTCCAGAGCAAACGCATTAAAATCCCAAGAGGGATAGAAGGTAGGAGTGATCCCAGGCGGCATTTTCCTGTTTTCCCTTGATACCGCGCTTTTTGATGGTGTCATTTTTGAGCACATTGAGGGTCATGTGGCGGAGGATGGCCATGTTTTCTGCGG
>JBDNGG010000574.1:0-5654 GCA_041689405.1 Terrimicrobiaceae bacterium
CACCTTTTCTCCTTGAACGCCGATCCTGTGAAGGCGATCGCACGTCAGCTCGACTGCTTGGAGAAAGGAAAAACGAGCAAAGGTGACGTGGCGAATGCCGTAGAGCGAGCGGTGAAACTGCGTCCTCAGGAATTTCTCGCCGCCTTGACGGACGGTGAGCGAAATTATTTTGCTGAATGCGTTCATACCGAAGTCCCCTCGGATTGGATGTTCTCGGCGAAGTATGGATGCTCCGCACCCAAGACGACCGGCTACTGGGGTCACAACAAAAAACCGGGGCCGCTGCTGGCGGTGATCCAGCACGAGCGGGAGAGTCCACCCACCCTCGTGCCTGGCATCAGGGAGATTTACCAAAAATTTGTGGCCGCGCCCGCTCCTCCAACGGCATCGACCGTGGAGGCTCCGGCAGCGGCGTTTGGAGAACAGCCCGTCCATGTCTTCAGCGGGGAAGCCGAAGCACCCGCGCAACTCGCGCGCGTGCTCCGCCTTATCCAGTCTGGAAAAATCAAAGTCGCGGACAGCACAGGCCGTCCGACCGATGCCTCGGTGCGGGCACTGGCGGAGGTTCTCCTCCAGCCGGACTTCGACCTGGAAAAACCGGAGGAGTCTGGCATGCCATGGGAATCGGATGTCGCCGGGCCAGTGCGGGCGCACGCCTGGGGAGTGCTCGCGCAGCAGTGCGACTGGGCAAAAGCCAAGGCCGGCACACTCGCCCTCACGCCGGCCGGCAAGGCGATCCTGGAGAAATTCACCCCCGAACTCTACAGTGATGGAGTCTCCTCGTTTCTGGAGAACGAAAAGTTCGATGAACTCAACCGTGTGAACCACATCCGCGGACAGTCTGGCAAAGCGAAGCGGTGGATGACATCGCCCGCTGACAGAAAGGTGGCGTTCTCGGAGACCGTGGGAAATTGGCCCCTTGGGAAGTGGATGACATTCCAAGAGACGGTGCGGATCATTGCTGCATCCGGGGGAGAGCATGAAGTTCTTGCTTCCCGCGGGAGTCTTTACATTTGTGACGTGCAGTATGGATCGATTTGGGATTGCCGCGATTTGTCCATTCAGTTCTTCCGCGCGCTGACGATGGAGTCGCTTGCCACGCTTGGGCTGGTGGATATCGCATACGTTTACCCGCACAGCCTGTGGCCGGAGTTTTCGGATTCCTATGGCCGCGATGCCCATTCGTTTCTCGGGCGATACGACGGACTGCTCTATGCACGGCTCAATCCGCTCGGGGCCTGGTGCTTTGGGTTGGCGGATTCTTATTCCCTTCCCGAAATTAAAAAGACCGCCATTTTCCATATTCTTCCCAATCACGAACTCGTGGCCACCACCGCACCTGATACGTCGATCATCGCCTTTGTCGATTTGTTTGCGGTCCGGAAAAGCGATGCGGTATGGGGCTTCGACGCGGAGAAGACACTGGGCTTTATCGAAGGTGGTGGCAGCATGGAGGAATTGCGTGACTTTCTAATCGCCCGTTCCTCCGGGGGCATTCCGGACAACGTCGGAGTGTGGCTGGACGGCCTTTTGCGCAAATCCAGTTCCTGCCGTCGCGCCGAAAAGGCCGTTCTTTTTGAATGGTCGGAACCCGCTCAGGCGGCTCTCATGGCGAGCAGTTCGGAGACCTCTCGCCTGTGCCATCACGTGGGAGAAAACCGGATCGTCGTCCCTGCCGCGAAGCTCGCAGCATTCACGCGGGCTGCGAGAAAGATGGGATTTATCCTGCCGAGGGTTCCTGGGCCGAAAGCCTGATACCACGCCGCACCCGGCTCAGCGGGCACTTTTGTAGAACCCGGCTTTTTCGAGCCGGGTTTTATCCGGGCCTCTCAAAGGTCTCGTCACTTCCAGGCACGCGCCACCGAGGAGTTTTGTGGAGTGAGGCAGAAGCGCGTGGACATGGAGCGCGGCTTCGGGGGACGCGCAACGCAAAATCTCAACGTGCTCCTGAGAATACGTCTGCCGTGCCGCAGCCCACCCGGACAACTCGGCTAGCACATTTTGCGGGATGTCGAGATCGGCCGCTTTGCGGAGTGCGTCGGCGATTCGCTCGATTTCCACGCCGCGGTGCAGCGCGGTTTGCACCGACGCCTTTGTCAGCCGAAAAACTGTGCCGGTTCTGGAGCCCACGCGTTCGCAGAACGGCGCGAGTTTGGCTTCCGCACCGAGATTCGGGCCAAGGAAAACGATTTCGAAATTCGGCTGCACGACGACCCGTCCGGCGGCGGGTTCCGGGGCTAGTTCGAATGAGCGTTTCGCGCCGAGGAAATAGCGTCCAATGTCGGTGAGGGCCACGGAGATCTGTTCACCGGATTTGCCCAACCGGACCGCTCCGAACGGAACAAGCCGGGTTTCCAGAAAGGAACGCAGCTCGGCGAAAATTTCTGGCACCAAGGTCGCCCCATCCCGTTTTTTCCATGACCATCCGCCATAGTTGCCTGCGACCGGGATAAACACGAACCCGTCGTGTCCGACCGCATGAATGAGCGGGTTGTGATGTTCGCAAACGAATTCAAGAAATTCCTGCAGTGGCACGTGCGAACCGTCCTCCGGAAGTCGACAAAACGCGTTCGCGAGACTGTCCTCCAAGGCGAGGACATCGGATTGCTGAGCAGACACCTGGAATTTTCCCGCATACGAGCAGTAATTCCAACTTGAGTTGTGCCAGCCTTTTTTCCAGCGTCTGGCCATGAGGATATCGAGAATCGCGCGACATCGATCCCTCGCATCAAGCCTGAGCCAGCGCGCGCCTTCCGCACTCACCGATAATTCACTCTTCTTTTTTTTGGTCAGCAACCCAAATGAGACAGCGGCACCCACGACGATCTGCACTCGCTGGACTTCCTCGTAAAGCCCGTCGCAGACCCATGCGGGGACCGGAATGAGCGTGGCGTTGAGCTTTTTCGCTTTCGCGGCATAAATTTCGAGCATCCCCCCCGACTTGATGGGAAGAGGTTCCGCGCTGGCCGCGAGTAGCACCGCCAGCAAATCCTCAACGAGAAATGGATGCCCAAACGTCTCGCCAGGCTCTTTGCAGGGTGCGGGGGGGATGACTTCCATCCCCTGCGAGAGCATCTTCCGGCGAAGCGGCGGCCAAAGATCCGCAACAAGATCGCCGGAAATTTCGTCATAGCCGAGAACAATGAGCACGTGGTTCGTGAGCGAACGCAGGGCCTTGGCCAGGATGCCACCCCGATGGAACTTGGCGAGTTCGCTTGCAAGCGTGTGGAGTGAAACTGGCGCGTTCGATTCGGCAACCCGTGCAAGTAATAGGCGCGCACACTCCGTGACGTGCGGGCCAGTAAAAAAATTAAGCCTTTCCGAGGAGCCCTCCGATTCGATCCAGAGCTTCTCCCACTTCGCGCCGGACTCCTCGGGGCGGATTTCCAGAAATTCCCGCAGCCGTCGGAGCGAGTCGAAGCGCAAAGGATCAATAGTGAATTTCTGCGGCGAAGGGGAGTATGAGCTGTAATATCCCCGATGAAACTCGCGCCCGGCCGCCGGGCATAAAATATGCAGCCCCAAAAAATCCGCATGGGCTTTCGCATGGAATTCCGCGTTGAAAACCGGCCCTGCGGAACGGTAAATCTGCATTAACCGACAGACGACCAGCCAACCCTTGGAATCCATTTCCGGTGGCTTGTATTTCAAAACGTCCGGTCGCCGTTCGATCTTTTCTTCCTGATAAGGGGAACGCCGGTTGTTATTCGTATGGGTAATCAATGGGAGGCCGAGAATCGCAGCTTTGTCTGTCGCGGATAACTCCCGCCAATCATCTCCCAGATCGATCCAGTAGCGCCAATACTCCTCGGTAACTGGCGAGGTAACTTCAGTCATAAGAATTTCGTAATATTTTGCAGAGCACGGTCGGGATAAACCGACGACTGCGCAGGATTGCTCCGTTCAATTCGTGTGACGCATAAAATGCACCTTGTTCCGGCCGTCATCTCCGACAGCCCTATCATGGACTTGCTTATGGCGAACAGCTGGAATTGATTTGATTTCTTGAATCAGAGGTGATTCATGAAGAGGGTAATGCTCCCCATCTAAAACCTTATTGCTCACGCTGTGGATTTCCCATCTTTCGCGAGGGTCGTAATTTACTCTTGCTGTCTAGGCTGCCAGTCGGCCGGAGCAATGATTTTTTGGAACCTCGATAATTCCGCAAACACGACCGACCCGGGAGGTGCTTTCCCTTGGGATTCCATAGCCAAGGTGACAAATAGCACGGCGACCAGCATATCTGGCTCGGCCGTCTACCTTGGAAATGGGTATTTGCTTACAGCAAATCACGTCACATTCAATTCATCGCTCCAATATGTCTCGTTCGACGGCGCCACGGCTTATGCCGTTGACACGAACTTCAAGTCTGGCTCCCGCTTCGCTGGTAAACAGGTCGCCCCTAATGTCGATCTGGCGGTGATCAAACTTACCACAACGCCAATTGGCATTGATGGTGTCTCGCTTTTGACGACGCCGACCGAGCTCATTGCCCCAGCCACTTTAGTCGGGTGGGGAGTGGGAAGAAATCCGTCTGTTGCGCTATCATCACCATCCGTGGCATGGGGTAATTCTACTACTTCGGCTAAGCGCTGGGGCTTGAATGTTCCGAGAACAACCATGAATGTGGGCTACCAAAGTGGGTCCTACCAAGCGATTGTCACCATTGTCGGTGGGGATGGAATTTCTTTCAACCCCGATGGCTTGGGTAACAGCGAAGCCGCCGCGACGCTCTATGATTCCGGTTCGGGGTTGTTTCAGTTTCTCGCTGGTAACTGGTGGCTCATTGGCACCACCACCGGAGTCGAAACTAATGGCACTTCGATTTTCGGAAATGACCGATTGAGCGCCCCGCGGGGGGACGTGAATGTCTTTGCGCGAACATCCACATACAGCTCCCAGATTATGCCACTCATTCCGGAAGCGGATGGGTTTTACTTTCTCGCATTGGTTTTGCTTTATCCAGTCATCGTCCGGATCCTTCGCCGCACAAAGAACCGTAGCCTCTAAAGGCCTTCGCCCGCGACCGAGTCAGTATCTGATGGCGCGGAATCGGGAGGAAACAAAAATGCCCGGATCACTGCCATGTGCTGCATCCCGGCAGCTCCACTATCTGCGGCCCAAACAGGTTTGACAGCTGCGAGAGGAGTGAATGTCCGGCTATCAAACACGAGTCCATCGGGGAAACTGTGGTCTCCGATCACGAGTGCCGTTTCGCAGGCGTCCAGATCCTTGTCCGCGATTACTCAATCATACGGGCTTGTGCGTTTTGCATTTGTGTCCCCATCGCCCTGTTGATCGGTCGGCCATGGGGCGTCCGACTCGAACACACTCGACAGCACATCAATGGCGGGTTCGGTTCTGCTGTGGGCGTTTAAATCGCCACCGAGCGCGAGGTAGTCGCCCTCCGGGATATGCGTCGTGATCAACTCGACGAGCGCATTTGCCTGGGATCGGCGTTGGGAGGAGCTTCCGCTGGATGCTTTCAAATGCACGCTGACAACCCAAAGGTCCTTTTCGCCAGGAATATCGAGGCGTGCCCAAACGAAATCGCGTTCAGTCATGGTGATATCATCCCACTCTCTCGCTTCAATAATGGGAAAGTGTCTCACAATGCCATTGGGAATCCCTTCCCCATTTTCCCGGAAAAAAAA
>JBDNGG010000575.1:0-2143 GCA_041689405.1 Terrimicrobiaceae bacterium
GGAGTCGGCCGACGTCCTTTCCGTAAATGCGGAGATCGCGGAGAATCTTAGGGCTCAGCTTTTGGACATCGTGGTGAAGCCTCGCAGCACCGCGCGCCTGAGTCCCTCATGATGCGGCGGGTGTTCACCAGCCTGGATCGCAGCGTTGCTGGTGATGACGGGCCAGTGGAGAATCGCCGGCACGCGGATGCCGCATTCGTAGGTGCCACCCTTGGCTCCACGGAAGTGGCAATTGAAGCGGTCCTTGCAATCATCACCCTCTCCGCCGAATTGCGGGCCGTTGTCGCTGCTGAAGACGACGAGCGTGTTGTCCCGGATGCCGCAAGCGTCGAGTGTTTCGAGCCCTCGCCACTCCAGCGTATCAATACTGCCTGTCCGGTGCGGGTAACGGCCGGTCAGCAAAGCGGCCCGGCTTGGATTGCAGACCGGGCTGGCAGTGTAATGCTGGGATAGGCAAACACCGATGGAGATCAGTTCATCCAGAACCGGCGTTTTCGAGACGCCTGCGTTGAATGCAGAAAAATCTCCGTAACCAAGATCGTCCCCAAGAATGAAGACCACGTTTGGCGGTTTCAGCAGGGCGAAATTCATGAAGTAGATAGCAAATATATTTCTTGCTCTGAAAGAGTGATCTCGCTTACCCTAATTTCCAAGTTCGCAAGGCACCGGCTGTGCAAGCCGAATGGAAGCGTCCGAGGTTCTCTTTCCGGGAACACATTTGCGCAAGACCACTACCCCCTTTAAACTCCCTATGCCTAATATCATAAGATTTCTGACTCCTGCCCTTTCTGCACTCGCGGTTTTGCTCGCCGCTCCCAAGCTGGTTGCGCAGCCAACGCCGTCCCGTCCGAACATTCTCGTGGTGGTCGCGGACGACTGGGGCTGGGGTCATGCCGGGGCACTGGGGGACCCGTTGGTCAAAACCCCGACCTTCGACCAACTCGCCAAAGACGGAGTCATTTTTCAGCGGGCCTATTGCGCTTCTCCCAGCTGCACCGCCTCGAGGGCGAGTTTGCTGACGGGTCAGATGTTCTATCGCCTCGAGGAAGCGTCCGTTTTGCACGGCCCACTTCGCAAGGAGTTTCCGGTTTATCCGGAAATTTTGGAATCCGCAGGTTATGCGATTGGCTTGGCGGGCAAGGGGCTTGGTCCGGGAGACTTCAAAGCGGGCGGACGTGACCGGAATCCGGCCGGGCCTGGGGTAGAGTCTTTCGAGAAGTTTCTCGACAGCAAGTCGGCGGACCAGCCCTTTTGTTTCTGGTTCGGTAGTAACAACCCCCACCGCCCATACAATCAGAAGCCGCTAAAAGGCACGATTGATCCCGCCAAGGTGCCGGTTCCTGCTTATCTGCCTGATGCTCCGGAAGTGCGCGAAGATCTCGCTGACTATTATGCCGAAGTCCAGGCGTTTGACTCGGAGGTTGGTCGTCTGTTGGAGATTTTGAAGCAGCGGAATCTTCTCAACAACACCTTGGTGGTGGTAACCAGCGACAACGGGATGCCGTTCCCGCGCGGCAAACTCAACCTCTACGATTCTGGTGTGCGAATGCCGACCGTGCTCTCCTGGCCGGCCGTGGTGCCGGGTGGTCGGGTGGTCGAGGATTTTGCCAGCCAAACCGACTTTGCGCCCACGTTTCTTGAGGCTGCCGGTCTGCCCGTTCCCAAGGAAATGACCGGACGCAGCCTTCTGGAGGTGTTGAAATCAAAGAAGTCCGGACTGGTGGATGCAAGCCGCACCTTTGTGGTGACCGGTCGAGAACGCCATGCGGGCAACTACTATCCGAGTCGGGCCATCTCTACCAAGGATTACGTTTACATTCGCAACTGCCATCCAGACGAGTCTCCCAAGGCCGGCGATTCTGGTCCGACGCTGGAATACTTCAGCCGGATGGAAGCTGATCCCTCAATGAAGTCGTTCAACCGGTTCTTCCGGGATCTGCGCCCGGCGGAAGAGCTTTATGTCAACGCCTCCGACCCGGATCAGTTGACCAATGTCGCCGGTGAGCCCGCTTATGCGGTCGCCAAAAAGGAACTCGCAGCTCAACTTGATGCCTATCTGCTCGAAACCAAAGATCCGAGGGCAACCGGCCAACGGGACAAGTTTGACGAGTTACCCGACTTCGGGAAACGTTAGCACGTAAAA
>JBDNGG010000576.1:0-3355 GCA_041689405.1 Terrimicrobiaceae bacterium
CCGCCACCTCGGCCGTTACGTATTCCCACGGGTTGGCGTTGACGGGCAGACGTGCTGGTGCGCAGTCGTTAAGCTTGCAGCGATGATGGCTCGCGTGCCCTCCATACAGGAGATGGATTCCAGGTGGACACTGCTCCGCATGTCCCGGGCGTCCCGAGACTAATTCGCCTTCCGACCAGCCCTTGATCTTGCGACCGACTTGCACGACGCGTCCCACCCAAGAGTACCCGGGCACACATGGGAAAGTCGTGTTGTGGGTCGATAGGTTTCTCAACTCCGTTCCCGGCGAGACGAACGAGTAGATCGTCTCGCAAAGAAGCTCATCTTCCCTGCAGGGTGGCAGTTCCACTGTTTCGACTCCAACCTGCCCAGGTGCTTTGTAAACGATCGCCTTGATCTTCATGTTTGTTGTCATATTACGCTATTTTTAAAAAGGGTTGCGATGAATACTAGACACTCCGTAGCGGAAATTTTGGAACTTCTTTGGATCCTGCAAAGGGAATGAAAACCACGGAGGAGACGACAGAAACACTGAGAGCTTGAAACAGGAAGGGCGCGGGCCTCCGGGCTGTGTTTCACAATTGGTAGCGTTTTGCTACCTTTTTTCCATGAGTCAACCAGTCAAGCTCTCCGATAATCTGGTTTTGGATGCCCGGCATACGGGCGAAGCGGCGGAACGATCCATCGCGGGTCAGATTGAATTTTGGGCCAAGTTGGGACGGGCTGTCGAACCGCTCTTGCAAGGAGTCCAAGTCATGGCCTTATCGCGGGCTGGCGCAGCCAAACCGGTCTCCTCCTGCCTCGATACTGTGGATTCGGTGGAGGGTCGGCGACGCGTTGCAGACCACCTCCAGAGCCTGCCGTATCCACATTACGAACCGGCCGCTATGCCTGGTTTGCTCATCCGCACCAGCGCTGGCGGGAAGCGCACCACGGGCCGCTTTGTGAATCGCCAGTTTCAAGAGGTCAAAGCGCGCAAAGGGTGAACTCTCTGCTGGATCAACGCCCCCTGCTCGTCGCTTTGGCGGGATCAAATGGCTCGGGGAAGACCACATTTTATCACGCCCACCTCAAACCGTGCGGGCTGAGGTTCGTCAATGCCGATATGCTGGCGCGGGAACTCGATCTCGAGCCTTATGCCGCTGCGAAAACGGCCGACGCGATCCGTCGCGAATTGGTGAGCCAGCGGGAAAGTTTCGTTTTCAAGACGGTTTTTTCCGATCCTGTCGGAGGAAAACTCACCTTCTTGAAGGACGCGGCGAGTGCAGGTTATACCGTCCTGCTCTGTTTCATTGGCATCTCGGGCCCGGAGGTCTCGGAAGCGCGCGTCGCCATGTGCGTCTCGCAAGGCGAACACGATGTGCCCACAGAAAAACTCCTCGCCCGTTTCCCGCGAACCCTGAAGAACCTGAAAGCCGCCATTGCTGGACTTCCGCACGCCTGGGTCTTCGATCAGGACGATCTGCGGACGCCGTTCTGCCGGGTTGCCATTTTCGAGCAGGGACGAGTGGTGTCGTTGACAAAGCCCGTGCCGAAATGGCTCCGGTTCGCGAGCAGGATCTTGGCGTTTTCATTGAGGGGATTTCATAGACTAATTGACTAACAGACACGGACGACTTCGAGCCCCAGCAGTGCGCCAAGTTTGTCGAGCTTGCCCGCAATGTGGCCAGTGCCGATCGCGCAGTGGTGGGCCGGGCCGGATTTCGACCACTGGTTCATGAATGCCTTCGCCCCGATGCTGAAGCGGTAACGGCTGTTCGTATTTCCAATTTCCAGGATCGGACCGGGCACGCTTTCGCCCTCGGCCACGAGCAGCAGCAACTTGCCGTCACGGCGCTGCACGACGGAGAGAAGCGTGACCGGGCCGTGCTTTACGGTCATTTGTATCGAGAGTCCCTTGCCGGGTTTGCCGTGATAGAGCGGCAGAGGCACAAGGGCGACCCGACCCTCCGCAATCTCGAAATGGGCCGGCCCGTCATGGCCGAGGTAGATCACGTCATCCTTGAAATCCGTGAGGTAGAACTCCGAGAACGATCCTCCGGCGCCGAAACTGTCCATGATCTTCATCGCCTGGACGTTCTTGATCTCGCACTCGCCGGCAACGGGGATATGGCGTCCGGTAAGCAGAGTGTTCCCGGCGATGACGCTCGTGACGATGTCCTGATAGGGGCTCCCCGCAACGCTCTCGTAGTAGTAGGCCAGCGAACCGAGCCGGTGTTTCTCGCAGAGTTTGTCCAGGGCGACGGACGTGCAGGCGGCGCGTTCCATCTCGGAGAGTTCACAATCGGGCGAAACGTCAAACACCTTGCGGAACTGGCGGATTTTGGCGGCAATTTGTGGTTTGGTTGCAGCCCGCCGGAGCTCGTGCAGTTCACAGATTTCGAGCAGTTCGAAGTGATTGCCAAAGCTTGCTGCCTGCTGGGTCATGTCGCTGTAAACATCGAGCATGCCGCAGTAGTAATGTCCGAGGACGCCCACGCGGTTGCTGCGCATTGCCACGGCCACCCTGGCGGCCTCGACCCACTCACCGATTTCGACCCAGGCATCGTCATCCTGCAAGTGACCGGTTACCAGATGAAACGGAATGCCGGACCGGTTGAAGACGCAGGCAATTTCGGGAACGCTGCACGACTGGCAGTGCTCGAGCCAGAGGCCGGTCATCAAGCCCCGGTCACCCAGCGCGTTGAATTTCTTGTAATCGAGCTGAGCCACCGGCTGGAGGTTCAGCACGACGACCGGCACGCCAGCATGCTGGACGACCGGGAGAACGGTCGAACTGAGCGCATAGGTGGAGATGTAGAGAAAAATAATATCGACTTCCTCGCGCCGGAACAACGAAGCCGCCTCGCGGGCCTTTTCAGGATGATCCACCAGCCCGGCGTCCACCAGCTCGACGCCGCGGACTGCGATGCGTTTGCCGATTTGTTTCTGATAACCAACCAACTTCTCGCGCAATCCCTTGAACTGCGGCCAGTAGGTGTCGAGCCCGATTCCAAAAAGTCCGATTCTCGTTTTCATAGTTTTAGATTTCCATAACCACGACGGCGTGTTCGCTGATGGCGGGGAGCGTGAAGGTCACGCGCCCTTCGAGATACTCGTGGGCGAGCGTCTCGCCGGTGACCGGATTCCAGACGCGCAGGCAGGTCGCGGGCAGGCGCACAGCGAGCCGCGTCGGGCCGATGGGCACGGCTTCGTTGACCGACTCGAACGAAAACCGGTGGCGGCGGTCCGCGACAAATGGGAGTGCTTGCAGCACATAGGCTCCATCCTTTTTCCCCACGGTGATTTCAAAAATTCCGGGGGCATCTGTTATCACGATTGGTTCGGGCATGAGACGGCGCAGGACGTTGGTCAA
>JBDNGG010000577.1:0-6539 GCA_041689405.1 Terrimicrobiaceae bacterium
AGTTTCTTTTGGAAACTCTCCACGGCACCTACCACCGCCTGCGACAAAGCGGCATCGACGAGGAGCTCTTCGATGCGATTTCAGGCTACGAATCGCTGGGAAAACAATAACGCTGTCAACTGCTGTGCCTCGTGCTTCTTCGCTTTTATTTAAATGATCTCAGGAAAGCCGACTCGCGGCGGCCCATCCACTCCACCACCAGGATATGGGGAAGAGTGAGAGCAGAGATGAAGACCAGATAGGCGGCAACCCAATCGAGAGCGTAGCGTTCTCCGACGGGTAAAGCCGTGAGGAGAACGGTGAGCAGGGCGATTGAGGCGACGGTGGCGGGAATTGCCTGGAGATAAAATCTGCGGAGGCGGGGAAGAAGTTGAGGAGGCGTGGGTTGCGAGGGTCCATCGTAGCGGCACAGACGCAGGACGTGCCGGAGCCCGTGCCACCAGCAAAAATACCAGCCGATTGCAGCTACGGGCGGGACCAGCGCGAAGAACGTGGTGAGGAGGGCGCTCTCAAGAAGGATGCGTCGGTCAGCGGAACCGCGTGTGAGGCGGAAAGCTCGAAAGTGGACGACGAGGTGGGCAACCCAGAGGCCGACGAGAACGATCAAGATTCCGATACGAAGACTCGTGAAGTCGATCATTTGGTGCTCGCCGAACAGCCGTTGGCAAGCGTTGGTGAACGCATAAGTTTCGGCAGGAAACGCGACGAACGGAACCGCGATAGGAACAGCACCACGCAAGGCCGCATCAATGGCAATTGCCGCGTGTGGTGCCGGGTCACCCGGAGGATGAATGAATAGGTCGAACTCGACGTCGGCCCGGCCCCAGTGGAAGGCGGTGAAGGCTAGGAATCCAATGAGCGCGAGCCCAGGCGCGATTTTCCAAAAAAGAATGACACCACCGGCCACGACCAGGTAAGCCAAGACGACAGCGGCGAGAGGACGGGGTCGAAGTGGCTGACCGGCCAGACCCAGGACTACGAGGTGATCGACCGCACCATGGGGCAGGCCGAACAGAACAACGCTCAAGACGAGCGGGGCGAAAGCAGGCCAGCCATTCGCGAGACCGAAGGCAGCCTGAAGAAAACCCGCGGCAATCAGAAACAGTGCGGCGACGTCGGCAGTTCGCTGGAGGGATCCGGGCGGGATTTGCCGATGCCCGACGGGAGCAGGTGGGACGAGCGGGCACCAAGCGAAGGTCATGGCAGCTGGTTGCGGGCCGGGAGCGAGTGCCACAAAACAAGGCCCTGGGCGACGAGGAGGCTGGTCACGGTGAAGAAGACAAACTCCTCGAGCGGAACATTGCCAAGGTTCAGTCCGGTGACGGTCTCAGGGGAGATATTCCAGATACCGTCGCCCAAGGCGAAACTGTCCACGAGCGTGAGGTAGGTGGCGGGAATCATCGTGCCGAGGAGGACCGTCGAGTAGTGTCGGAGAAGCGTGAGCGGATCGAAGAGCCATTGGAGCAGGACCGGCGGGGCGAACCAGACGAGAATAAGGCCAAGATAGGTCCCTGGGTCGGATCGAAGAGCGAGGAAACCGCCACCAATTGCGACGATACCAACAAGGAAGGCGAGCCCGCGGAGCCATGGTTGACCACTGCGCCATCGCGACGATCCGGCGATCCCGGGCCGAATGAGGAGAGCGAGCAGGCAGGCAATCAGAATCGTTTCGAGAACGATAAAGACGTATTCCTCGATGGGAACAAACCAAATGGTTCCGACGACGCGATCAGAGCCGTAAGTCCAAATCCGGTGCGCGACGAGGTAATTATCCCAGGGAGTCGTCCAAATAAGAGCGATCAACACAAGGATGCCGGTGCCGAGCCAATGACGGCGGAGATTGATACGACCGAACGGCCGCCGGACGGCGATCGTCCCGAACACAAGGGTTGGCGGAATCACGAAAACGAGGAGGAACGTGAAATAGGTCATGGCAGTGCAGGGCCCGCAACAGGGGCAAGCGGGCGGTGGAGGGAGGAGTCGTGAGACGGGGGATTAGGTTGATTCCAAAGCGTCCGCCGAGCCCGGATGTAGCTGACGGCAGTACCTGCGGCAGCGGCGGCGAGTTGGGCTGGCGAGAGGGAAACCCTCCGTCGCCAGGCAGCGGGTCGCTCACGCCAGACGCGGTGACCAATGGCTTCGTAGAGCCCTGCGGCGAGGTAGGTGACGCGGCGGTTGCGTGGAGAAATGAACCAGTGCCCGGCTCGGGCACTTTGGTAGTAGTCCTCCGCGAGATCGAGGACGTGGCGAACGGCCTGGTCGGTCACTTCAAGAGCGACCGGGTCCGCAGGGACGGCCAGCGCAGCATCAATGGCTGCCGGGGAAACCCATTTCGCGGGGAGGTAGTAGCGCTGGCGCGCCGCGTCCTCGGAGACGTCGCGGACGACGTTGGTCAGTTGCAGGGCTATTCCGAGGTCGATGGCAAAGGGAGCGGCGCGCGGGTCAGTGGCGCCAACAAGTGGTTGAAGCAGGAGACCCACAGTGCCAGCCACTCCATGGGCGAAGCGGACGAGTTCATCCGGCGATTCGATGCGCCGCGGACCACAATCGGCGCTAATGGCATCGACCAACGCGACGGCGGCATCAAGGGGAAGGTCGCGTTCGGCAGCGAGCGCAAGAAAATCCGCAGTGACCGGATCGGCAGCGGGACTTCCAGGATCGAGCAGACTGGCACGCACCCGGGCGAGTTGGTCAGCTTCGCCCGACAGGGTTTGATCAGCGAAATCATCAATGGTGCGGCAGAACCGGTAGAGCCTCGCAACAGCATCCTGATCAGCGGGTGCAAACAAGCGGGCCGCGAGAGAGAATGAGCGGCTTTTTTGGATAAACAACGCGCGTGCGCTGGCGTCAAAAGCCGTCATGGTCGAAAAGATTCTCGAGTAGTTTGGCTGAACACAGGACGCCGGGGACTCCGGCTCCAGGATGCGTGCCCGCGCCCACGAGGTAGAGGTTTTTTAGGAATTCCGAGCGATTGTGAAACCGGAACCATGCGGATTGTGAGAACGTGGGAGAGATCGAAAATCCGGCTCCATCGACGCTCAAGTAGTCCTGGGCAAAGTCCTCGGGGGTCATGAAGAAATCCGAGCGGATGCGCGCAGGAAGACCGGGCAGGATGGTCTCATCAAGGGCGGCGACGATACGATCTCGCAGGATGGGACCAGCAGTGGCCCAGTCGATGGCAGCGCGAAGGTTCGGCACAGGCGCGAGCACGTAAAAGGAATCGCAGCCAGCAGGGGCAAAGGTCGAATCTGTGGCTGTCGGCCGATGGAGGTAGAGGGAGAAGTCATCGGGGAGAGTACTCCCGTGGAAGATTTCGTGAATCAATGCTCGGTAGCGCTCGGTGAGCCAGATCGTATGGTGGGCCACATCGGGGTAAGTGCCGTCGGTGCCAAAGAATAGAACGAAGAGCCCCATGGACGACTTCATTCGTTTTTGCTTCAGACGAAAGATGGGTGGCTGGGAGGGCGTGGGGATGAGATCGCGGTAAAGGTGAAGCGGATCGGTGTTCGAGACGACGAGGTCGGCGTTGAGAACCTCACCGCCGGGAAGTTCAACGCCAGTGGCTACGCGGCCGCGCGTGTGGATACGCTGGACGGTCGTGCCGGTGCGAATCTGAATCCCCGACTCTACCATGAGTCGAAGAAGTGCGGCCGTCAGAGCTCCGGTGCCGCCGCGAGGAAAGTAAACACCCCAGCGGCGCTCGAGATAGTGAATAAGGCTGTAGATACAGGTAGTCTCAAACGGGTTACCTCCCACAAGCAATGGCTGGATCGAGAACGCGCGGCGCAGGTGGTCGTCGGTGAGGTGGTGGCAGACGAACTGCCAGACCGTCCGGTCACAGCGTAGGCGGAGAAGATTGGGGATCTGCGCGATGAGGGTTGCTGCCGAGTGGAAAGGCTGGTCGGCGAGACCAGTAAATCCAACGTCGAAAATCCGGCGGGAGTGGTCAAGCATCCGCTCGTAGCCGGCCTCATCCCCAGGCGCGAGGCGACGGATCTCGGTAAGCGTATCCTCGGTGGTGCCTCCATAATCGAAAGTCTGCCCGTCCGCAAAATGAAAACGATACCAGACATCAAGAGGTATAAACTCGATGTAGTCGGCCCGGCACTTTCCGAAGAGCGCGAAGAGTTCGTCAAAGAGGAAAGGTGCGGTGATTACGGTTGGTCCCGCATCGTGGCGGAAGCCGCCACGTTCGAAGACCTGTGCCCGGCCTCCAACCTGAGAGCAGCGGTCGACGAGAGTAACGTTGTGGCCGCGGGCGCGGAGCCGAAGCGCGGCGGCGATGCCACCGAATCCGGCCCCGACGATAACGGCGTTAGCCATTTGGGAACGCGACTTTTGCGAGCAAACCGTCCGTGAGTGCAATGAGGCCATTGCCCGCATGGTCCGGTAGGCGGGCGGCTTGGGCACGAGCGTCATTAAGATGCCTTACCGCAAGTGCCGAACCTTGTTGGACCGCCCCGGCGAGGGATGCTTGCTTGCGAAGCACAAGAATGAGATTCAGGCCCAGGCCTGAATCACGGTCGGATTCGAAATCGTCGAGGTCATCGACGATCTGGTAACCGATTCCAAAGTCGCGCGCAGCGGCCTGCGCTGTTAGGAGAGCATCGCCTCGCCCGGCGAGAATGAGCGGGAGGGTTAAGGCCAGGGCGAAAAGCGGACCCGATTTGAAGCCTGCGGATGCGATGACGGCATCGATCCCAGGAGTCGAGACGGACGGATTAGCGAGGTCAGTGATCTGACCGTGTGTTGTCTCGGTTATGGCAGCGTTAACGGCCGCAATGAGCTGAGGCAGACAATGGGGATGCGGGATTCGCGAGACGCAAAGAAACGTCGCGCTGATCAAGCAATTGGCCAAACCGATCGCCGCCGCGTCTCCAAACTCTGCCCAAACGGCAGCCTGGCCCCGTCGGAAGTTTGAACGATCCTGAAAATCATCCTGAACCAGCGAAGCATTGTGGAGGAGTTCTATAGCAGCGGCGATTTGGGCCGAATCTCGGGGGCTGAGTTGAAGGGCGGCAGAGGTTTGGAGAGCCAATCGAGCCCTGCGCTGCGCACCCGGCATAGAGAAGTGATGGTCAAAAGCCCGTTGGAGCAGACCGGAATCAGGTGCCCCGACCGCCTCATGAAAGACGGTCCTAAGGCAAAAGTTAGCGGTGGCCAACTCTGAGTCGGCCACCGCGGTTTTTTCTGTAGCCAAGATCGGCATCAAGGTTCCCTTTAGGAATCGATTATGCCGTTACTTCGGTTTCTGATTTCTTCATTGCAATGACGAAGATCAGAATACCGAGGACGCATTTTGAAACTATGTCAGCGACGGAATATCCTACTTGGAGGAAGGTTTCGGCCATAGGACCGGTGATTCCAATCATCGGGAAAAGAAACACGATCGGGTAAAAAGCCCAAGAAAAGATGGTAAGATATCGGGCTTTGCTGATAAGGCCACGCGCTGCCAGTGGTTGCACGGCAATCGCTTTCCGCAATCCGACGAACAATTCGAATATAATCCACAAGAACGGAACCATAGCTAGACTCCACCACAAAAGACGGGTGCTGTTATCGCTAGAAATTTCGCCGGGATACCCGAGGGCGACCATGAGCAGGGCAAGGGTGCCAAGGCGGACCGACTTTGAGAATGTTTCCTGTGCCGATAGGCGCATAACTAGAATCAACTCAATGAGCAGGAGCGGAACGGTGAGTAGCCAATCCACATACCGGTATGCGTGGTTGAACGGTACACCGGTAGCAGTGACGACGCCATCAGCGAGCGTGTAGCTTTCCATCCAGCTACTGTAAATACGCAAGTAGTGGTAGAAGGCAATGAACGTCACGATTCCGCTGACGGTGACCGCAATGCGGTAGGGCGAGGCGACTTGTCCCCGGCAAAGCCAGAGAAAGAGGGTGGTAGCTGCCATCGCAGCGATGGTGAGAGATAGCATATTTGCTACCAATGAGAATTGTCCGACAGATAGTTCAGGCATGGGTGAGTTGGGTTTGAGTTAGATCTACTTGTTTCGACAAGAACCTACAGGAAGCTCATAAAAGCCTCGTTTGCCCGACTTCGGGTTTTTTGAGACTAGCTGGGGCGGGTTTGTTGGAACTTGCTTTCTCTTATAATACGGAGACCGAGCGCCACCGGTTGTCTCAATTTTTCATTAAAATCGAAAATTTGTCAATCTTCATTCGCTTTCCTGTCGGCGACCGAATTGACTCAAATGAAATGACACCGGGAGGGGAAGAAAGAGCCAATCGAAACTGGAACGTTGGCTCAATGAAGGAGACACCGGAGGGATGGAGTTAGAAATGAGTCAAAAGAGCAAAGAAGAAGTGTTAAAAAAGATGAGGTGGCGCTACGCAGGGCGAGGCTGAGGGCAAGGTGCTAAAAGCCATTTGGCTTGGAGCCGAGCAACCCTGCAAGATCCGCCTCAAAGCCGCCGTGGGAATTTGGTTGCCGCATTACGAGTTGGAACGTGGCCCTCTTGAGTGTGAGAGCAGGGAGAAGCTACTGCCTATGAGTGCGACGACCATGGAGCGGCTAC
>JBDNGG010000578.1:0-3955 GCA_041689405.1 Terrimicrobiaceae bacterium
CCAGCCACCCCAGCAGTTCGGCATTGTCCCGTTCTCTTAGTTCAACCGTTTGTTTTGAATTCATCCCAAGTGTTCAGCATACTTCTATCACGGGGTACAGTACAATCATTTGCATTTATACCATCACTTCTAATTACACCCCTATTGGCACTTAGGGAAAGAAATTCTCACCCGTCAGGCCGAGCAAGGCTGGGGTGCCAAAGTCATCGAGCGTCTCTCCCGCGACCTTCGCGCCGCATTCCCTGAGATGAAAGGTTTTTCCCGCGCCAATCTGCTCTACATCCGCGCCTTCGCCGAAGCCTGGACCGATCCCTCAATCGTCCAACAGGCTGTTGGACAATTGCCTTGGGGCCACAACATCGTTCTCCTCACCCGGCTCAAGGCTCCTGAATGGCGACTCACCTACGCCCGGCAAGCCATCGCGCACGGCTGGTCACGCAACGTCCTGAACATCCACATCGAAACCCAACGGCTGGAACGCGAGGGCAAAGCTGTCACCAACTTCGAGCTGCTGCTGCCCCAACCCCAGTCCGACCTCGCCCGGGAGTCTCTCAAGGATCCCTACCGCCTCGATTTTCTCGGGCTCGGTAAAGAGGCCGAGGAACGCGCCATCGAATCCGCCCTCGTCCATTTCCAAACTCTCTCGCATAAAGACGCCGCCTGCCAGCTTCACCACGCTATCCAAGAAGGTAAAATCCAACCCTTCATCATTCATCCTTCAAACTTCATACTTTTCACCACGCTCGGCAGCACCCTTTCCAACGACCAGTTAGCGGACAAACGCTTCGACTTCCCGTTCGTCAATCCGCCCTCCGGCTACGAGTGGAGCAAGGACTTCGACGCCGTCGGCACCCGCGAACCCATGCAAAACAACCCCAGCGTCCGCCAGAGGCTCGGCCAGCGCGGTATCAAACCGGAAACCCTGCCGCCACCGCTTCCTTCATCCTTCTCACGTTGCACTTTTCAACGCGGCCAGCTCTTCTCCAGCACGCAGATTCGCGTCTGCCTCGGGTTCCTTGCGAAAAAAACACCTGACGGCCCTCTTGTCGTAAACGAAAAGGCACTCGCCAACATGAATCTTGCCCTGCGCGGCATCGAGGCCGCCCGAATTCCCCTATGAGCCTGGTAAAATCAAAACAACGCGTCGCTGACCACGGGGAGGTCTTCACCCCCGCGTGGATGGTTGAGGCTATGCTCGACCTCGTGAAGGGCGAGACCGAGCGCATTGACTCGCGCTTTCTGGAGTCGGCTTGCGGGGACGGCAACTTCCTCGTGCAGGTTCTTCGGCGCAAGCTCGCCGCCGTGGAACTCAAATACGGCCAGTCCGATTTCGAGCGGCGGCACTACGCGTTGCTCGGGCTGATGTGCCTCTACGGCATCGAGCTGCTGCCGGACAACATTGCCGAGTGCCGAGCGAACCTGCTGGAGATCTTCGCCGAATATTTGAACCTCGCTCCGGCGGACGATTTCTATCGCGCCGCCGTCTGCGTGCTTTCGCAAAACCTCATCCATGGCGACGCCCTGACGATGCAAGCCTGGGACGGCTCGCCCATCACCTTCGCCGAGTGGGCCTATCTTTGGAAAGGCCGGTTCCAGCGGCGGGATTTCAGCTTCAAAGCCCTTACTCAGTCCTCAGCTTTCAGCACCGAGGGCGAACTCTTCGCCCAACTCGGCAAACACGACATCTTCACGCCCACCAAGACCTACCCGCCCATGACCGTGAGTGAGTTGGTCGCCTCGGCTCAGGAGGCAACGCTATGATCCCACAGGCCAGCTTTACCTTGCGCAACCGCAACCCGGACGTGCTGACGTGCATCGCCAACCTCTCCAACGACGAGGTGTTCACACCGCCAGAGTTTGCAAGCCGGATGTTGGACACGCTGACCGAGACGTGGGCGGCCAACAACAAGGGCGCGAACCTCTGGGCCGACCAGACGGTGAAGTTCCTGGACCCCTGCACGAAATCCGGCGTGTTTCTCCGCGAGATCACCAGCCGCCTCACGCAGGGATTGGAGCAGGAGATTCCGAATCTGGAGCAGCGCGTGAATCATATCCTGACCAAGCAGGTGTTCGGCATCGGCATCACGCAAATCACCAGCCTGCTGGCGCGCCGGAGCGTCTATTGCTCGAAGCACGCCAAAGGCGAGCACTCCATTGCCAAGGGCTTCGCCACCGACGACGGGAACATCTGGTTCAAGCGCATGGAGCACACGTGGGACGGGGAAAAGTGCAAGTTCTGCGGGGCGGGAAAATCAGTTTTTGATCGTGCGGAAGGCCTGGAAACCCACGCCTACGCGTTCATTCACACAGACAACATCAAAGCTCGGCTGGCCGAGCTATTTGGAGGCAATATGCAATTCGACGTAATTATTGGGAATCCACCGTATCAACTTAACACGGACGGTTTCGGCACGCAGGCGCGACCGATTTACCATCAGTTCGTCCAGCAGGCCAAGGCACTTAACCCTCGATTACTTTGCATGGTCATCCCGTCACGTTGGTTCTCGGGCGGCATGGGTCTGGACGAGTTCCGCGAATCAATGCTCACCGACAATCGCCTGCGCTCAATAGACGACTATCTCTCTGCTGCGGATGTGTTCCCAGGGGTGGGACTCAAAGGCGGCGTTTGTTACTTCCTCTGGGACCGGGACAATCCTGGGCAGTGCGGAGTGACCACACATTTCAAGGACTGGCCTGTCTCTACAGCCAGCCGTCCGCTTCTTGAAATGGGTGTGGACGTGTTCATTCGCTTCAACGAGGGGCTGTCGATCATCAAGAAAGTCGTCACTGTCGAAACGGGCAGCGGCGTCTCTTTGGAGTTGCCCGATACGAAGAAGTTTATGAAACTGGTCAGCTCGATTGGCGCATTTGGGCTTGAAAGCACCTTTAAGGGAAAAGAGAAGAAGTCTGGAAATGACCTCAAGGTATACCGGAACGGCGGGGTTGGGTTCATCTCAAGGTTGGAAATTTTGAAGGAACAAGCAGTCTTCGATAAATGGAAGATTTTTATTGGACGCGCTGCTCCCGGAACGGGCAATCGTGATACTTACCCGCACAGAATCATCAGCACACCGTTCATCGGAGAGCCTGGGAGCATCTCATCATGGACGTATATGTATATCGGCCCGTTTGACACGAAGAGTGAGGCTGAGAGTGCCATGTCCTACCTCTCCTGTCGGCTGACTCGTTTCCTGATTCTCCTGCACAAGCCATCCCAAGACACAACGCGCAAGGTCTATACATTCGTGCCGACTCAGAAGTGGTCGAAGAAGTGGACGGACGCGGATCTCTACGCGAAATACAAACTGACAGACAGTGAGATCGCGTTCATCGAGAAAGTTGTTCGCCCGATGGACCTCAGCGGAGCCTCTGACGATGAATAAGACCATCGCAAAAATCCACGTGCTCAAGCCCTAGACCTGGAAACGCCCATGCCGAAAAAACAATCACCGAACAGCGTGCGTATCCGCAACAGCACGGCGGAGTTTCTCACCTTCGCCTACCAGACGGGTGGCGACGGCGTGGCGGTGCGGGTGCAGGACGGCGCGATCTGGCTTTCGCAAAAAAACATCGGGCAGGTCTTTGAGACGACGCCGGAAAACGTGCTGATGCACTTGAAGAACATCTACGCCGAGAACGAGTTGTCTGAGACGGCAACTGCTAAGGAATTCTTAGCAGTTCAAACCGAAGGGAAGCGCCAGGTGCAGCGCAGCATCCTGCATTACCATCTGGATGCGATCATTGCGGTGGGTTACCGCGTGAATTCCAAGCGGGCCACGGCCTTCCGGCAATGGGCCACGGGAGTGCTGCGGGACTACACGCTGCGGGGCTATGTGATGGACCGGAAGCGCATGGAGAACGGCGCGTTCCTGGACGAGGATTACTTCGAGCGCTTGCTGGAGGAGATCCGGGAGATCCGCCTGTCCGAGCGGCGCTTTTACCAAAAGATCGCCGA
>JBDNGG010000579.1:0-1430 GCA_041689405.1 Terrimicrobiaceae bacterium
ATTTAAATTTGAAGTTATGGCACTACATTTGCATTTTTCAAAACCACTATTATTGATTATCAGAGACTTGCATTCTTAGATTTGTTGAAAAAAGTCAATTTTCTGCGATTCGGGATCTCCAACTGTTAAAGATGGGTTAGGACGCTTACTTTCGATCCACCCACCAACCTGGAAGAACGAGAACCGGGGTGGCGGGAACAGCACAGCCGTTAAGATCGGTCAGTTTACCGGAAAGCCAAGTGGCGTTTGCCTGGGCCTGATCGAGTCCGTGACGGTCGTAGCCCATCGGATGAGGGAAGTTTAGTTGTTGGCCGTCGAAGACGACCTTGTGCCCCTCCTGTCCATCGGGAGCGGTGCCGCGAGGCTTGCGTCGGGTTTTGGTTTCGATAGCGAAGACACCGGCGGGAGTGAGAACGACGTGGTCGATGTTCCATGGTTTCTTTCCGGGTTCGCGGACTTCGAGATCGTGGAAGACGCGGATGGAATCCGAGGAGAGTTGGTCGAGAATCTGCCCGACAACTTGTTCCCCGAGAAGGCCGAGACGGTGGTTCGCGTAGCTCAGGATGGATCTTGTGGCGCGGTAAATCAGCACGCAGCACGCGACGAAGCCAACGCTCAAATAGATCGCCGGGGAGCCTTTGATATTGATCGTAAGCGCCCAAGCCACGAGACCAACGACATTTGCAAAAATAAAACAGACGGTGAAATCCTCCATTAAAGCCGCCGTGCGGTTTTGCAGCGACCATCCTGCGGGGCGTGGCATTTCCTCGAACGGGCGGCGTGACCGCTTGTCCCGGCGGTGAATAAACCATTTCATCCAGACCAGCAATGCGACGGTCGGGATTCCGGGAACGATCACGAGATACCAAAGGGAATTGATCACGTATGATACCTAACAAGGTGATTGTCCCAAAACAACCAGCAACTTCACCGAGACGCGATTGCGTGGGAGCTTGTGGCCGGAATTGGGACTAGGAAATCAAAAGTGATGCTTGCTTCGGTGCCATTCGAAATGAGCGGGATCCGGCCGGAGACGGGCATGGTCATGGAAGTGAAGAGGTTTTAGGTGAAATCCTGCAAGTAAGTGTCCATGAGGTGAGGATTCGGAAAAGCGGCCGATGACAACTTGGATAAGAAAATGATCGTCCTTCGGCATGGCACTCCAGAGGCCAGCATCGAACATCCAGTGAGCGTCAGGGCTGAGAGCGAGGCCGTTGCGGGGATCGTCGTTACCGCTGATGGCGTGTTGGTGGATGTGCGCGGCTTGGACGATGGAGGTGGTTTCCGTATCGAGCCGATAACCGGTGAGGGCGCAGGTGAAGTAGTAGCCGCCAAGCACGTCGGATTTGAAGCGGCTGTCGCGGCCTTTTTTCTGGCTGGCTTTGTATTCGGCAGCGTTCTGTTGGAGAGCGGCGATGGCGGCGGTATCC
>JBDNGG010000580.1:0-1242 GCA_041689405.1 Terrimicrobiaceae bacterium
CCGTCAATCCCGCACTGGTCCCAGCACAGCCCCCCAAGACCCTCCAGACCCGACTCCTCCGCAGCGGAAACCACATCGGCATTCCACCAATATCCGGAACCGATCCGCACATCAATCCCCAACACATCCTGAGCGTGCTTCCTCATTCCTGAAATGAGGCGGACCAGTTCGTCGCGCGAATAATTCCGCAGACCAAAGGCCTTCTGCTCGACCCCGAACTTTTTGAACATCGGCTGCTCCGCCAAGGCCTCGAGTTGAAGGACCACCTCGTCCCCATAGACTTCGGCAAATTTTCTCAACCGCCGTCCCGCCTCTTCAATGGCGACCGAATCCACCATCCAGGTCACCGGAACGCCCGTCGTGTGGTGGAGCCATGCGGCTTTCTCGAATCCCTCCCAGGGCAGGCCTCCACGGTTACGGGACTTCCATGGGTAAACGTCGTTCCGGGGATCCCTCGCCGCAAAACGATAGCTGAAATTCAAAAACGAATGATGCAAATCCATAATAATTCTATTCTTTTTATTCAGTTATTTAGATTCTGCAATACTTATTTATTTTGGGAGAATGGAAGGTTGCTGCCGCGACATTCCAAACTGAGATCACGGAGAACCTGCGGAAGTTACGCGCAAACGACCTCCACGACCGACAGTGCAGTGATACGGTTGAAAGGATTTTTCTCACGGAGACACGAAGAAACGGAGGTGCGGGATCCGAGATTCAGATCATGACGATGCGGCTTCCGCTCCAGCGGGTCACTGAGCACGCAACTCCGACCTCCACAGCTAACGGGCGTGAACAGGGATTCATCGTCCGCAGCCGAGCGAACCCGCAATCGGTCGAGACGTATGAGCAGTGGTTGAAAAAGGGGGACGTGATTGCAGCCGGAGACTACTGATCGCGGTCAAGCGCGAAAGGGAAAACGCTGAAACCGGCTCCCAACGTCCGTATCTCTTACCATCTCTCGGAAATAATCAGGCGCATTCCGATGGAGCCGCTCCACTTTGTCTCGATCGCTGCCGCTCGGGCTGTTGACACTCACCTCCGGTGTTGCCATTTTTGGGCAGCACACAAACCCATCCAGCAACCATGCCCTGCCCAATTAACAGCGATCCCGATCCTTTCGGTAAAGCCCGCCGCAAAGACGGAGTTCTCGTGAATCCCTTCCAAGGAAAATCGGTCCCGATGATCCTCAGCCATGAAGAAGTGCGCCGGACGGCGAAGGACTGGAAGACATTCAGTTCG
>JBDNGG010000581.1:0-5632 GCA_041689405.1 Terrimicrobiaceae bacterium
CCTGCAACGGATGGAAATCGCGAAGAAGCATCCGCATGGCTGGATGAGTGGTTTGCGACCGAGGGATCAATGAGACAAAACACGCCCGCGATCGTGCGCGGGAGTCCCGGATTCATTGAGCTGATGCGCAGTGCCTTTAAATTGCACCCGGACGTCATTTTCGTAATTTCCGACGGTGGGTTTTATGCCGGCAGCGGAACCTCTGCGATTCCTTACGAAGACATCGACAAGGCAATCGGAGAACTGCAAAAGACGCTCACTGAACCGGCCCGGATTAACTTCATCGGGGTAGGAATGAAGCCGGAGAACCAGCGAGGGATCCGACGTATCATTTCCAAGCACGGATCCGGCGGGAAATTCCGAGAGATGCGCTGAGTGCGCGGCGCGCAGCGCCAGTAACCGGAACGGTGGTCGAAAGAATTATCGCTTCGATCATGCCCGCCGCAGGTAGATGTGCTTGTAGATCGTCCAAAGAAGCCCCGCCGAGACGTACGCGATCCCCATAATCAGAAGCGCAGGGAAGTGGTATCCAAGGGATAGAACGAACGACGCTGTCCCGCCGCAAAAAAACGAAAGTGCGATGGCTGCCGGAACGAGAATTTTCCATCGCGGAATTTCAAACCCCCTCGCGCTCATGCCCAGCGTGATGCCGAAGTCAGTGATGAGACCAGTGAGGTGCGTGGTGCGCAATACAAGCCCCCGGTAGCGACTGGCGAGCGAGTTTTGAAACCCGCAGGCAAATGCAGCTATTCCAATCGCAATCGCCGGATGACTGATGAGCAAACAATGCGAAACGATGAAAAATATCCCAATTGAAGAAATTGCCCTCCCGTAAGGTCTTGCGGTGTCAAGCTGAGGATGGTGAATCAGCAGGCCCGCGAGGAATGCACCCCCGAAAAAACCTCCCGTCGCTGCAATCACACTAAGCACCCCCGCAGCAAGCTTGGGAGAGCTCATTGCGAGGTCGAATGACAGGCGAGCAACGTCGCCGGTGAGGTGGCTCACCGATGTCCCTGTTTGAAAAACGACGGCTGCATTCGCAAAACCCGCTCCGAACGCCAGCAAACATCCCGCAAAGAGCACCAAGCCCCGCGATTCCGTGTCATTTCTTGCGTTTATCCTCAAACCCTATTGGCAAGAGGTGGTGCGACAAGAACCAAAATCAAGTTGCGAACCGCAGAACCTCTGCAATCTCTCCTTAAGCAGTCGAAATCGACTCAATTTTGTGTGTAAAGCGGGGCCAAGGCTTGCGGCGCGACGATGGGCACACTACAACGTGAACGATGTTCCAACGGCTGATAAGCTATTTTCGCGGGCTTCTGAAAAAACTACTGGAGTTGCGCGACTCACCGCATGCGATTGCCGGGGGCGTCGCGTGCGGGATTTTCATTGGCGTGACGCCGCTATTTGGACTGAAAACGTTAGCGAGTTTGCTTGCCGCATGGCTCACCCGTTGCAGCAAGCTCGCGGCGGTGATTGCGGTTTCCCTCACGGACGTAATGACTCCGTTCTGGCCGGTCGTGTTGCGGATTCAATATGACATGGGATACTGGATTTTAAGCAACCCTCATCGGTTTCCGCCGACATTCGATCCGCGCGAATTGAAACTCGGAGAGTTACTGAAGTGGAGCACCTTGTCTGATGTGGGTGTGCCAATGCTTCTTGGCGGCGTTATTATGGCTGCGCCAGTCGCTGCAATCTTCTACGCCATCACTTATTATGCTGTCCGTTCCCAAGCAACAAAACCACTAAGTCCCACCGCATGAATACATCCGCACTCGCGCCTGCGCCCTCCAAACCAGACGACAACCGCGACCTGATAGCCTATGTCCTCCCTTTCGGTCTTTTCATGCTGGCCCTCGCTGCGGTGGGAATGGTTCAGGGAATGGCGCCGGACGAAAATGCACCGTTTTGGATGCGCGAGCCGATGTATTGGATTTATCCTGCGCAGGCGATGGCGTGCGCGGCAGCATTGATCTGGGGCTGGTCGCGCTATGATTTCGGCGCACAGCGTGGAATCCCTCTGGCAGTGATTGTTGGCCTCGCTGTGTTTTTTCTGTGGGTGAGTCCCCAGATGTTTTTCGGTCAACCGCAGCGAACGGATGGCTTCGACCCTACCGTCTTTGGTGAGGGTGCCGGATTGTTCTGGCTCACCGTGCTCGGGCGGTTTTTCCGTCTTGTGATCGTGGTTCCTATTATGGAGGAGGTTTTTTGGCGCGGTTTTCTCATGCGCTACCTGATCAATGAGCGATTTCGCAAGGTGGAGATGGGTCAGTATACCCATCTGAGTTTCTGGGCAGTCACGGTCTTATTCGCGCTTGCTCACTGGGGACCGGATTTGATTCCTGCCATCCTCACAGGCGCAATTTTTGGCTGGGTCACGATCAAGACGCGGTCTCTCACCGCTGTCATCGTCTGTCATGCCGTGACGAATCTAGCGCTTGGGATCTACATCATGCTCACGAACCAATGGGGATTTTGGTAAAACTGCTCGCACAGCGAAAAAATATATTGCCAATTAGTTAAGGTCGTTAATTATCTCGTGTCACGGAATCAAGGAGAGTTCGGGGAGAGATAAATGAAAAAGTTTTTAATTACCTTGGGGAGCCTTGTTGTGGTCTTGGGTGTGATCATTGGTTTGAAGGGGGCTCAGATTGCTAGTTTGTTGGGATTTGTGGGCGAGATGGAGAAGGCAGGAATGCCGCCGACTCCTGTTGCAACAGCGGTTGCAGAAGCTGCCAAGTGGGAAGATAGCCTTCGTTTCACAGGCACCCTGCGTGCAGTGCAGGGTGTGATGCTGACCGTCGAGGTGGGCGGAAAGGTCACTGAGATTGCCGTGGAGAATGGCGCAGATGCGAAGGAGGGCGAATTGTTGATCCAGCTCGATACCCGGACGGAGCAGGCGGAACTTGCCACTGAAGAGGCGGCTCTCAGGCTATCCAAGCTGAATCTCGACCGGACCCGTGGACTCCTCGAGAAACGTATTATTTCGCAGTCAGAGTACGACGGAGCGCTCGCGGGATATGATGAATCGGCGTCCCGGGTCGAGCGTATCAAGGCCGTCATTGCAAAAAAAACAATCCGCGCTCCGTTCACGGGACAAGCAGGAATCCGCCTTGTGAATTTGGGTCAGACGGTGCGGCCCGGCGACGAGTTGTTGCCGCTACAGTCAAATGACCCCATTTACGTCGAGTTTGCGGTGCCGCAGACGCGCCTCAGCCGGATAGAGGTTGGCCAGAAGTTGAGGGTAACAACCGAACCGACTGAGCCATCTGCGGAGGGAACCATCACCGCAATCAACCCCGTAGTTGACGAGGCAAGCCGCACCGCGCGGGTTCAGGGGACATTACGGAATTCGGATGGACATCTACGCCCCGGACAATTTGTGGGCGTGGACGTAATCATGCCCGAGGAGCAGGAGGTAGTTTCGATTCCGGAATCGGCTGTGATTGCTGCAGCCTTCGGTGACTCCGTATTTATCGTCGAGGAAAAAGATGGCAAGACGGTCGTGCGGCAGCAATTTGTCCGGCTCGGTGCCCAGCGTGGCGACTTTGTTGCAGTTGCGAAGGGATTGAATCCGGGAGATCGCGTGGTGAGCGCTGGAGCATTCAAATTGAGCAACGGTGCTACTGTAACGATTGACGACGCGATGCAGCCGGAACCTGATCTTGCACCAGACCTTGATAACTCGTAGGGCAACGCCGCATTGAGGTTGCCAAACCGTTTTTCCGATGAAATTTACTGACACATTCATCAAGCGTCCAGTACTTGCGCTGGTTGTAAGCTTCGTGATCATTATCGCTGGTCTCCAGTCGATTTCATCACTCAGTGTCCGCCAGTATCCCAAACTGGAACGGGCAACGATCACCATCAATACGGTCTATGTTGGCGCCGATGCGGAGTTGGTGCGCGGATTTATTACGACGCCGATTGAGCGCGTCGTATCCTCGGCGGACGGCATTGACTACATCTCGTCCGTGAGTGCGCAGGGGCTTTCGGCGATTCAGGTCGTGTTGAAGTTAAATTACGACCCGGTCAAAGCGCTGGCGGATATTAGCTCGAAAGTGGATCAGGTTCGCAGTGATTTGCCGCCGGAGGCAGAGGTTCCCGTCCTGAATATCGAGCCAGCTGATGCCCAGGTCGCGGCGATGTATCTGAGTTTCAACTCAGATATCCTAACGCCCAATCAGGTCAATGATTACCTTCTTCGAGTGGTCCAGCCGCGGTTGTCGTCCATTTCCGGAGTGCAGCGTGCGGATATTCTTGGTGGTCAGACTTACGCGTTGAGAATTTGGTTGAAGGCGGACCGGATGGCAGCGCTCAACTTGGCTCCGAGTGATATTCGCGAGGCTTTAGTTGCCAATAACTACCTCGCTGCGATCGGCAAGGTCAAAGGCCAGTTCAATCAATTTAACCTCACCGCCAACACGGACTTGAAGTCCGTGGAGGAATTCAAGCGCCTCGTCCTTGCGGAGCGGAACGGCGCAGTTGTCCGGTTGGAGGATATCGCGGATGTGGAACTTGGAAGTGAAAACTACGATGCGCGCGTCCGTTTTTCCGGGAAGGACGCTGTGTTTATGGGGGTATGGGTGATGCCCACTGCCAACAGCCTTGAGGTGGTCGCGTCGGTGAGAGAGGCCGTCGCAGAAATCGATGCCCAGCGTCCGTCCGGCATGGATATCAATATCGCCTACGACAGCACGGCTTACATTGATTCGGCCATCCGTGAAGTTCGGACCACGTTGTTGGAGACCGTGATCATCGTTGTGATCGTGATTTATTTGTTCCTGGGTTCGTTCCGTGCGGCGCTTATTCCGATGGTGACGATCCCCGTTTCGTTGATTGGCGCTGTTTTCCTGATTCAAGTTTTCGGCTTTACGATCAACCTCCTTACACTGCTAGCCATTGTGCTTGCAGTCGGACTGGTGGTGGATGACTCGATTGTCGTGGTAGAAAATATCGAACGGCATTTGCATGAGGGAATGAGCGCTCTCAACGCCGCCTTGGTTGGTGCACGGGAGTTGATTGGGCCTGTGATTGCCATGTCGATCACGCTGGCGGCGGTGTATTTGCCGATTGGTTTTCAAGGTGGCGTGACGGGTGCCTTGTTCCGTGAGTTCGCATTTACTCTTGCTGGCGCGGTATTTATTTCAGGAATTGTGGCGCTGACGCTGTCACCGATGATGGCGTCGAAGTTGATCCGAAAAGGAGACGACACGAAAGGGTTCGCTGGAATGATTTCACGGTACTTTGATCGCCTGCGTGAGAGCTATGGGCGCATGCTTGACGGGACGCTGGCAAACCGGGGGTTAGTTTATTTTGTTTGGGTGGTGCTCACGGTTTTTAGTGTGATTTTTTATATGATGTCGCCGGTGGAGCTTGCGCCCAAAGAAGATCAGGGGATTATTTTTGGTGTCGTCTCACCACCGCCGAATGCCTCTTTGGAGCAGGTGGTGTATTACACGGAGCGAGCCGCCGAAGTCTTTGCCTCCGTTCCAGAAATGCAGCAGTCGTTCCAAATCACCGAGCCAGGGTTCGGGTTTGGCGGCCTCCTGCTGAAACCGTGGTCGGAGCGGAAACGATCAGTTTTTGAAATCGAACCTGAAGTTACGGCGGGCTTGAGCGCACTGAC
>JBDNGG010000582.1:0-2749 GCA_041689405.1 Terrimicrobiaceae bacterium
AAATTTCAACCGGTACCAAAATTGGCCATCAACATCTTTGTTGCCTTGTGACTCGAAACCGTTCCAGGTGGAGATCGTTCGCCAGCCCTGATCGTTGAAGCCGGTTTTTTCCCAGCCTTTATCTAATCCCACCCGGTTGTGATCGATTTGGAATTTCCATATCTCCGGAAGCCGGAATAAATTCGGGATCGTGTCTGGCACCTGTTCCTTCGCAAAGAGTTCCTCACGCCAAATGCTATCATTCGCGAGTTCGGGGCGGCCTGCGGAGACAAACTCCACAGGCACGGAAAGCGCCCTCAGCCTTGCCAGAACACGGGGAGAACATGTCGCCTGCAAATTTCGATCCTTCCAAAGCTCCTCACTGTTGGACACCGATTGGCGAAAACGTTCGATTGCTTCCGGCGTTGGCTGGTTGAGTGCCTCGCAATAGTTGCGATACGCTCTTGCCGTAGTGGCGAACATCGCGAGCGTATCACGAAACAATTCCAACCGCTTCTTTTCTTTGCCCTCGGCCTTCTCGATCGCGGATGGGAGGCTCTTTTCAGCTAAAGATGCCAATTCGTCGGTCATGATCATTTGTGTCGCATCGAAGCCGCCATAGACGATTCGCGACATCTTGCGGGCATTGGCATCGATCTGCTTCATCAGATCCAGGACCACCGCTCCGCCATTCTCGCCGTAATACTCCCGGCAATAACTCTCCAGTAAATCTCCCGTGCTCTGGTCCGCGTTCCAGGCGTATTGAGCCAAAGTCCACAAAATGGGCCACATCTGCTCATTTCGGTTCATGACTTCCACATGAAAAGTGCGGATACCAAGCGCATGATACGCCTCGGCGGCATCCAGCAAACTCAGAAACTGCGGCGTTCCATTCCAAGTTGTGTAGGTGGCCATTCGCAACTCTGCGCCAGCGTTGCCGGTGGCCTCCATATTCGCTTTGTGGTCTTTCGTAAACGGATAATAAGGTTGATCCTCCGGTGCGTCGCTCCAGGTGATTCCGCGCACGCTCACGGCCACTAGGTTCGGCTCGATTTTAAAGCCCTCAGGGGGGCGGGTTAGTTCGAAGTAGGGCGCGTAAAGTCCAATTTTTTTTCCGGGCATCTGTGCATCGAGTCCCCGGGCGACACTATTGTAAAATGTCCAAACCAAACGATCTCTGCTGTAAGGACCGTCGCCGCCAACTTCTAAGCACACCTCACACTCGCAGATGCCGTCGGAATCCGAGAGCCCCATCGGAAACCCATCCTCCAATTCGTCAAAATCTGTCGGTGTCTTCGCTTTATTTTCAAAATACTCAACCGCCTTTTGAATGGCCCTTTGTACATTTGCTTCGTTGGTAAAACAAATTTGCCCCCCCTTCGGTTGACGTTCTTTCGTAACCGTCGCTTTTTCCGCCTCGCTGGTTCCTACCTCGTTGGCGTAGTCAATCGCAGCCCAGTCTTTTTTGGCTCTCTTCGCAAGCATGGGAAACCGTTCCGGCTCCTTCGCGAAATCTACCCCGCCCAATACCTTTGAATTAAGGCCATGACCGCCGGCATCGGTCACATAATTGAAATCAAACCAGTTACCGCTGTTGATCGAACGTTGAAACATCAACCGGTTCCGCAGCCTCCAAAGCGCGTAGTCATATTGAATTTCATCTTTGTATATGATCGGATCAGAGGCGTCGAAATGGTCATTTTTGGTTCCCGATAAATCAAGACCCCGCTCGCGGAACGAAGGACTGACCGCTCGGCGCCCCGCGGAAATCGCAATCTCCGTAAGCACGGGAACATTCTCGCCGATGTCACCCGGGGAAAACCAGCGAACTCCCAATTCGCCGAGGTATTCATACACCCCATAGAGTACTGCCATCTCGGTGTTCCCAGTGATGGTTACTCCGATGAGAGGAAATTCCGAGGTCGGTTTGGAAGTCTGCTCGATGGTAAAGGCTTGAGCCGATTCCTTGCCTTTCCACGCCTCATCCGTCCGAACCACCAGTTGGATTCCGATTTCATTTTTTAGTTTCGGTTTCGGATTGCGGTAGGACAAGAGCAGCTCGTCGCCCGTCATCTTGTGAAAATATCGTTGCAATTCTTCCGTCGCCAATGTCACGGCCCGACCATATTTTTCGGGTAGAAAAAGACGGCCCTGGATCTTCCCGTCTTTTACCAGATAGGCCGAATCGTTCTTTTTTGCGGTTGGTTCCGGATCTTTTGCAACCGCAATCACTGGCAAGACGACAACCAGCAGGAGAGCCAAGCACTTGACACTCAAACCCGGCATGGAAAGAAACAGCGCGTCCCTACAGCGTCTCATATTGATCAAACAAGCTCTGCCCTTAGCGGAATGGATACTTCTCTGGACAGCGGGGATGATCAGCGCTGTCAAAATCGCCATCGCGACGACCGTGACTAGGAGTTCGACAAACGTAAAGGCTTGGTTCTGTGGGTAGGGGGGGAATTCAGTCATTGATTTATTAATGAATATATCAGCAAGAGTTATTTGCAACATTTTTTTGGCGCTAATTTCCTGATTAGCGACCGACCTTGAGATAGAGGGTGGAAGTTGCCTCATCCAATGTGAAAGCTCCCGAGAGCCCAGCGGACAGATTAGTGGCTGCGAAATCCGAGGCCGCAAAAGTGGTCTTTCCCGTCCATCGGACGATTTGATACCATCCAGGAGCACCAGTTCCGCCGAAGTCGAAGACCCATTGCTTTCCGGCCCCTTTCACGAAGGAACCTCCCCCCGTGAGATTGAGCTGATCCTG
>JBDNGG010000583.1:0-1993 GCA_041689405.1 Terrimicrobiaceae bacterium
TTCACCGAGGTTGGCTTTTCTCGATGACGATTAGGCGGAAGTTGCACCTCCCGATGGAGACAATTACCCCGCCCTTGCCATCGGTATTTTCAGCGTCTGTTGTTTTTAATCGTTACAGATATTTTCTTCTAGGTAACGAAGGGACTGCCCGAGAGATTCCACAGGATCACCTGGAGTTGTATCCTGCTCGACGATGAACCATTGGCATCCCGCTTTGTCTGCAGCGGCGATGATGGCGGGGAAGTCGAGATTACCTGCACCAACCTCGCAGAAAACCGAGTGGTTCTCGCTGTTGACCATAAAGTCCTTGAGATGGATAAGCGGCATTCGACCAAGCAGCTTTTCACACCATACAACCGGATTTGCCCCGCCGTATTGGATCCAATAGGTGTCAGGTTCGGCTTGAAGGTGGGCCGGATTGGTATTGGCAAAAATCCTTTCAAAAACTGTCCTGCCGAGGAGCTTCCGAAACTCGATGTGGTGATTGTGGTAGCAGAGAGTCATACCTGCCGCAGCCAGCACGGCTCCGGAGCGGTCAAGGCCGGCAATCATTGCGTCCACGGAGGACTCGCTGTCAAAATCGATGCTGTGGGGATAGGCGTAGGCCGTGTAGCGGCAATTCAACTTTGCAAGCCGGTCGATCACAAGCTGCGGCTCATTCAGGATCACATCGCCTGGCTCATGCGTAGCGCAACAAACAAGGCCCTCACCATCAAGGATTTTAACCAATTCTTCCTCCGGGATAGGCCCCATCCCGCTGACTTGAACGGCGTGATAGCCAGCCTCGCGCACCCGCCGGAGGGTTTCCGATATTTTCAGCGGGGTCTTCAGAAGATCACGGCATGTGTAAAGTTGAGCAGCTATTTGGTTTTTTTTCATTTTTCTTGGGGCATGGTCTGGTTTTTTCGGGGCAAATAATGTCCATCGAATTCTTTGGTTCGCGACCGTGCGCAGGAGGTAGTGGAAGCGGGATGAAAAACGTCGCACCGTTTTTTTAAAACAAATCGCCGAGGTGCATCATTGAACAGTCAGTATCAAATCGATCCCTCCTTTGGCTGCTTGGAGTTTGCCCGAGACGCGTCCTGCAGGCAACGAAGGATCGAGTTCTACGGAGGCGGTGGAAACTGCTGAATCCGCCACTCCACCCTGCGCCGCAAGAATTTGGTATGTGTGCGTTCCGGACGTGAGCGTTGCTCCCGCTGCCGGACTTACAATCACCTTCCAATCCGACCCGGTGCCATCCATCGCAACGGCTCCCAGCAAATCCAATCGGTCGCCCTCGCCGGATTTCGCTCCAAAGTTCCAAAGATATCGGAAGCCGGAGAGGATCTTTAGGCCACCGTTAATCCGAAGAATGCCAACGGAATCATCGCTTGCGGGAGAAAGCGTCCCCGACGCGGCCAGGCTGTCCTCGGTGACGGCCAACCCGATGACTCCGGTTCCCGAAAGGACCCCTGGAGCAGTGAGCTTCCATGACTTCTGCAGTTCGCTGGCTCCGTTCATCACCAACCGTCCGGATTCCACCGTTGTTGTCCCCTGGTAAGAAATCTCGCCCTCCAAAACAAGCGTGCCGCTCTGTCCAGCCATTTTGATTCCCTGCAGAATCTGAGAGCGCTCTTCCGGAGGCACAACTCCCTGCTTGAAGATGACCTTCAGGCCATCAGCAACGCTGATATTCACGGTGCCAGCCTCCGCACCCTGAAAATTCACCGGGGCGTCCAATGTAAAGGTTCCCGACCCTTCGAAATTCCAATTTGCCCCGCCAGCGCCAACCCACGGTGTGGTCAGGTTGTTTTTTATGGTGCGATCGCCCCCGCCGGTGGAAAGAACACTTTTCCCCTCGCCAATTATCAAAGGTCCTGTCCCTGCTCCCGCGTCGTTGGCGATGACCACGGACGCGTTATTAAATATGATTCCGCCGGTAAATGTGCTTGGGGCGTTGAGCACAAGAGTGCCGAAGGCAAACGTAATCCCTGTGGGGGTTGCTTCGGAA
>JBDNGG010000584.1:0-3227 GCA_041689405.1 Terrimicrobiaceae bacterium
ACTCTACGCAACCCAGGTAAATGACCTGCGCGATTTGCAGAACGCGCAGGATGTGTTCGCCTCCGCGAAAGCGGCCCTCGCTGCTGCCCAAGCCAACGTCGAATCCGCCGCGCTCTCCTTGAGTTACACCAAGATTTTCGCGCCGGTAAACGGCTACATCACCAACATGAATACGAGTCCGGGCACGTATGTCTATGCCGGGCAGCAATTGATCGCCCTCGTGGACACCGATTCGTTCTGGGTGGCGGCGTATTTTAAAGAAACCCAGCTCAATCACATTACCCAAGGACACACCGCTCGCATCGCTCTCATGGGCCATGCAGGCACTCCGTTCGAGGGAATCGTCGAGAGCGTGGGCTGGGCGATTTTCCTTACGGATGGTGCCACCGTGGAACTCCTGCCGCAGATCGCGCAGACTGTGGACTGGATCCGCTTGCCTCAACGATTTCCGGTTCGGATCCGTGTGACTGGGACACCCCCCGTTCCGCTGCGGCTGGGACTCACTGCTTCCGTTGCGGTGTCACCCGGTCCCGCCGTGTCAGACGAGTGGTGATTTGAGGCGGGACGCTCGGTCCTGAACATATTTCAGGATTTTTGTTTCATCTCCCCGGGCCGCCCACACGACACGAAGGAAATCCGCAGCGTGGATCTCATGCTCACTGAGAAACTGCCGGTCTCCGCCGCAGCCGAACATGATATCGCTGCAGAGTCCGCCCTCCAGAAAACACTGGGCTTTTCGAATAATCCGCGGAAGCCACGGGATCCCACCCAGCACGGCAGCCCGCTCGGGAAGGTCCTCTGACCGGAGTTCCTCGGTGGTGGTGATACGGTCTTGCTCGTGGAGAAAATAATCCCGACGCGCAGCAGCCACTAAAAGAAACGTCTCCCAATCGGGTTCCCCGCGCGGAACAAAATCTTCGACATAGTCAAAAACATTAATTGGCTGGAGCCCGATGGATGCGAGGGCAGATTTTTCCTCTGCGGCGACACACGCGTCCGCATTCCGCTCACCGCCGCGAAACCGGTCGGTTACCCGGTCATAAATTACCTTCAAATCCTGCTGCCATGTGTAATGCGTCATACGCCGACCATCGTTCGCCTCGCACCATCCTGCAAAGAAAATAGACACTATTCACAATCCAGCCGATGTATCCGGTTTGCGCTGTGCAAGGGCCCCCGACTAAGATTTAATCGGCCGCTGCCTCGCTGAACCCTATTGTTTTGAGCTAATGCACTGGACCGAACCCGCCACTTCCGAAGATTCTCACGCCGAACTTGAGAAGAAACTCTGGGACGCCGCCAACATGCTTTGGGCCGGGGCAGATCTGAAACCTTCCGAATACTCGCCCACCGTGCTCGGGTTGATTTTCCTGCGCTACGCCGATGTGAAATTCTCCATCGTCGAGGCAGATCTAAAACCCCAGCCTGGAGCACGCCGCAGGATCGGGCCGACGGATTTCCATGCGGCGGGCGTTATTTATCTGCCGGACGAGGCCCGCTTCGCCCATCTACTCAGCCTGCCGGAGGGCGCAAATACCGGCCAGGCCATCAATGAGGCGATGCGCACCATCGAAAAAGAAAACCCGGACCTCGCCGACGTTCTGCCGAAGACCTACCACATCCTCGACAGCCGCACGCTCGCCGAACTGCTCAAGGTCATGGCCTCCATCCCCATGGACAAGGGCGGCGAGTCCGGGCCAGACGGGCAGGATATCTTCGGGCTGATCTACGAATACTTCCTCGGCAAGTTCGCCATGTCGGAAGGCCAGAAGGGCGGGGAATTCTACACGCCCACCTCCATCGTCCGGCTGATCGTGGAAATCCTGGAGCCCTACCACGGGCGCATCTTCGATCCCGCCTGCGGCTCCGGCGGCATGTTCATCCAGTCCGCCCGTTTCGTGGAGGCGCACCAGAAGAATCCCACCTCGGAAATCTCCGTCCACGGCCAGGAACGCGTCACCGACACCTCGCGGCTCGCCCGGTTGAACCTCGCTGTCCACGGGCTGAGCGGGGAAATCAAGCAGGGCAACACCTACTATGAGGATCTCCAGGACTCGGTCGGCCGCTTCGATTTCGTGATGGCGAATCCGCCCTTCAATGTCAGCAAGATCGACAAGGAGCGCCTCGCTGGAGATCCGCGCTATCCCTTCGGCATCCCGCGCACCGACAATGGCAACTACCTCTGGATCCAGCATTTCCACTCCGCGCTGAACCGGACCGGCCGCGCCGGATTCGTCATGGCCAACTCCGCCGCCGATGCCCGCGCTTCCGAGCAGGACATCCGGGAAAAAATCATCCTCGCCGGCGATGTCGATGTCATGGTCGCCATCGGCCCGAATTTCTTCTTCACCGTCACGCTGCCCTGCACCCTCTGGTTCTTCGACAAGGGGAAAAAGACCACCGCCCGCGCCGGGAAAGTCCTCTTCATCGATGCCCGCCACATTTTCCGCCAGCTCGACCGCGCCCACCGAGACTTCACCCCGGCGCAAATCGAGTTCATCTCCAATCTCGTCCGCTGCTACCGCGGCGAGGATCTGGAGTTTGAGCACGGCTGCGAGGACAAATGGAAGGAAGTCTTTGGCGACGCCATCGAATATCGCGACACCCCCGGACTCTGCAAAGCCGCCACCCTTCAGGAAATCGAAGCCCAAGGGTGGTCGCTCAATCCCGGCCGCTACGTCGGCGTCGCCAAGGGCGAGGATCTCAGCGATGAGGATTTCAAGAAAAAGCTCGAAGCCCTCAACGAGGAACTCGAAGTCCTCAACAACGAAGCCCGCGAACTCGAAGCCCGGATCGCAGAAAATGTCAGCGAACTCCTCGAAGCATGAATACAGACTTCGTCCACAGCCTCACCGGCGATTTCGAAGCCCACGCCCAGCGAGCCGAGACAGGCGTGGAATACTGGCTCGCCCGGGACATTCAGCATCTGCTGGGCTATGCGAAATGGGAAAACTTCCAACTCGTGATAAGGAAGGCTAAAACCGCTTGCGAGGTATCAGGCCATGAGGTGGCCGACCATTTTCCCGACGTCAGGAAAATGGTCGAGATTGGCTCCGGCACCCGCCGAGAGATCGACGACATCATGGTCACCCGCTACGCCTGTTACCTCACCGCCCAGAATGGCTTCACCGATGCCGGAGGCATCCCATCCTGTGGCCGGTGGTTGAGCGCAATAACACTGACCCCGCACCCTGGCTTCACCGATGCCGGAGGCATCCCATCCTGTA
>JBDNGG010000585.1:0-3335 GCA_041689405.1 Terrimicrobiaceae bacterium
TCCCCGAGGTTAGTGTCGAATGAGTGACGGTCGTAGTTCATCGCTCCGTAAAGCTGATCTTCCCGGCGCAATGGGACGATTGCTCGTTGATTGTGTCGTCGCAGGTCTGTTCGTGGCCTGTGTCTGCGGAATTTTCTATTGGTCGAACCTCACCGCAGGCACACCAATCACCTACGACGGAGATTCTCCATCGGCATTGGCGCGGATCAACGCCTATGCGCAAGGTGAGATCTTGCCATTAGTTCCGCTTTACGTTTTCCGGCTAAACGCGCCGTTTGAAGCTGCTTGGAGTGATTTCCCCTCGGAGGACTTGCCGTTTTTTCTCCCTAGCCTGTGGGTGCCCTGGTTCGGGCTTGCGAATGCAACAACCCTCTTCGTGATTCTGCTCCAGGTGGGTGCGGCTGTGAGTTTTGTGATTGCAAGTGCGGTTCTCGGTAGCGGGCGGGTGGTGGGAATTGGACTTGGGATTTTGTTTGGTCTGGCTCCCTACGGCTTCCAGCGGGGGTTAAATCATATAAACCTCACCGCATTCGGAACGGTGCCGCTGTTGGTGATGGTGCTGATTATTCTCTGGCAACAGCGTGAAATCATCTCCGCTCGTGTTACTTACGCAATTTGTCTGGCGATCGCTGTGGCCGCCGGGCTTGGCAACCCGTATTACCTCTCGTGGTTTCTCGGATTTCTTCTTGTGTTGCTGGTCGCGCAGGCTGCGCAACGGGCTTGGGCTCTCGTGATACTCACTGCGGCCACATTCGCCGTGGCCATTGCAGGATTTGTTGTCCAAAACCTCGACACGTTTATCTTCGTTCTCCAACACGGTCGCAATCCGGAAGCCGTTTCGCGGAATTATTGGGGTCTCGTGCAGTTCGGCCTTACGATCCCGGACCTCGTGTTCCCGTCCGCCCACCAATGGGAATGGTTTCAAGAACGCTCGCGGCAGTTGTATTTCCTGCAAGTCCCCGAGTCTATGCGGGGGGAGAGTCAGACCGCATACCTTGGGATCGTTGCCCTGGTCGGCATTCTTTGGCTTGGAGTGGATTCTGTGATCCGAATCGCGTCGAACCGTGCCGGAGAAGTCTCGCGATATTTCTGGCTTGTTGCCGGGCTTTTCGCTTTTGCACTCGTGTGATTTCAACACATTCTGCTACCTGATGGGCCTGATTTTATTTAGGCTCACGACGTTCGGTTTCTTTGACCTCGAACACAGGGACGGCTTTTGCGTCATCAGCAAATAGGGTGTTTATGATGTAAAAGAGAATGGGTGTTAAGATGTCGGAATTTCCCAATCGGGTTTCCGGTAAAACACTGAGTTCCCATCGAGCTTATGATCTCAGGTGAAATCAAAGATGTTGTAACCGACCACGAAATGTTCGCATATTTGTTCAAGGTGAAACGAATCCCCTGCTTTCGATAAAGCGGGAAACGCGATTGTCCCGAATAACTACTACCGACTGCTCTTTTTGACCACATTACCCAGAATCTCCTTCCTTCTGCCTCCCGAGAAGCTCAACGCATTCGCTCCAGAGTCTAGCTTTGTTTGTTCGTATCCGCGATCCGGTAACACGTGGACAATCAGCTTGTTAATGAAAAGCTTGGCGGGAAATCCCATTACCGATCCGATGTCGCGGTTGCCTTACCCGGGAGTTTCGATTCAAGATGCACATTATGTGTCCGACATACGAGCGGTGCAGGAGCAGCCGTGCTGGAGCGGGGTTTGGAAGAGCCATGCCCTAGCCGTATCCGCAACTGGCAAGGTGATTTATGTTTTTCGCTCCCCCGCCGACGTGCTGGCGTCATACCTTTACCTGCATCGATTACAGAAATATGCCGGTTGGGACACGGCAACCGGGCGCGACGTTCTTGATTGTTACCTCGATGAGATGATTAAGCACTGGCAAACTGCCGTCAAGATTCGAGAGAACACACCGGATCGAATATTCATCACATCATACGAATCTCTTCACCGCGAGCCAGCGCTGTCTATCCAGCGCATGGTATCGTTTTTGAAGACTTCAGCTCTCAGTGTGGAGCGGTGTGAGCAGATTGTAACCGAATGCCAGTTTGAAAAAATGGCAAAAGCAGAAGGTAAGAGCCCGAATGAGGAACGTTTCTTTCGGCGGGGCAGACCGGGCGGCGGGAAGGAAACATTTACGCTACTACAACGAGGGTATATCTACCTTCGAACGCATAGTTTGCATAACAAATTTAAAGAATTCGCCAATCCATGAATTCTCCCCAACGAACACTGCGGATTAGTATGAAGTGCCCTGAGATTGGTGGACGGAGGATTCCGTTAACTTTGGTATTGTGGTTGTAGGGTTTGGTTAAAGCAAGCCGATAGGCTCTGCTGGGGTCCCCCTAGGGGGAATTTTTTTCTTCGAATTCGACAGGGTTCTTTTAGCTGAGAGCGGAGTGTTTTCGAAACCGGTTGTAGAAGGTCTCGATATACTCAAAAACGGCGCTGCGGGCGTGGTCGAGATCGGCGAAGGTAATTTCCCCCGCGGAGGCAATCTTGAAGCGTCCAAAGAACGATTCCATGGCTGCATTGTCGTAGCAGTTGCCTTTGGCACTTATGCTTGGAGTGATGCCGTGCGCTGCAAGCAACCTCTGGTAATCGTAGCTGGCATACGTGCTGCCTTGATCACTGTGATGGGTTACGCCCTTCATGCACTCGCCTCCGCGTGTCATCACCGCCGACTGCAGAGCCCGGCCACACAGCGCGGCGTCGTTGTGATCTGAAACGCTCCAACCGATGATCCGCCGACTGCACAGATCCATGCCCGTCGCCAAGTAGCTCCAGCCTTGGACCGTGCGCAAATAAGTGGTATCAGCCACCCAGATTTGGTTACAGGCCTCGGGCATTCCGTACACCTTCAACAGGTTTGGACTGTAGCCAAAGTCGTGCCTGCTATTGGGGCCCGGCGGCTTGAAGCTCTTCTTTTGCAGGCCTTCGATATTTATCTCTTTCATCAACCGACGGGTGCGATCCCGACCGCATTCCAAGCCCTCGTCACGCAGGTGGTGATAAATCGGGCGGTATCCGTATCGGGACTTCGATTTTTTGTGGAGAGTTGTGATTCGCTCTTTATAACCCTCGTCGGCTTGCGAGCGTACGCTCGGATCCCGGTTGCGCCAGGCATAGTAGCTGCTGGCATTCACCTCAAAACAATCACACATCTCGCTCACCGGCCAGATTCCTTCGCGCTGCTGGATACACTCAAAACGCATCACTCGGGATTGCTGAAAAATCCCACCGTTTTTTTAATATCTCGTTCATGCGCTTTTGCTTGGCCAACTCCTTGCGCAACTCTGTGAGCTCTCGCACCATCGACTCA
>JBDNGG010000586.1:0-5926 GCA_041689405.1 Terrimicrobiaceae bacterium
ACCTGCATCTCTGCCATCATTCTTGCCGGCACTCTGTGGTCCCAACCCGCCACTGCGGCAGAGTCGGGTTCCTTCTCCGCCAAGGAGCTTGCAAACAAACTCAGCACGTTACAGCAGGATGGTTCGTCCTACATCCGGCTCAGACTCAACGTGGACGAGCCTCCCGGAACCAAAAAAACGGCCCTTCAAATCCAAATCCAGCAGCGACGCACCACCACCTCGACCGATGTGATCTACCAGATTCTTTGGCCGAAAGAACGGCAGGGAGAATCCGTGCTTTTGCAAAAATCGGGCACCCAAGCGCCCAACGGAATTCATTTTGTTCCGCCAGCGACATCCACATCTCTTGGAGCACAAAACATGAAAGACTCGCTGTTCGGAAGTGATCTCGCTTATGCCGATCTCATCGAAAATTTTTACTCATGGGACTCCCAAACCCTCGTGGGTGAAGAAATGATCGGAAAGGTGAACTGCCAGATCCTGGAATCCAAACCCGGTAACAACCAGAGCTCGATCTACACGAGCGTGCGCAGTTGGGTGGACACCGACCGGCTCGTTCCGCTTCGCGTGGAGAAATTCCTTAGCCCCGGAAAACTCGTCCGCCGCATCGAGACCAGGCTCGTCACGAAGGAGGATAACGGTCAACACATCCCGGCCAACTTGGACGTTCAAGATCTGCGCAAAAACTCCATCACCGAAATCGAAGGCTCCCGCCTCAACACACGCGTCAATTACGAGGACAAAGACTTCACACTGGAAGCTTTGAAAGAAATCAAAAAGGTAAAGTCCGCAGACGGCGAGCCAGCTCAATAAACTCAGTTGGATTGCTCCTGTCGCAAGCGAGCCGGTCAGATCAATTTGCGCAAGGCGCTGAGGGCCGCGGCAACTATTCTACCCTGTTTTTCAATGCTTGCGATGACTTCGTCCGGAGTCCGCGAGTCGATTTTTACGACAGCGTTCGGGTTGACGGCTTTGAGATCGAAGACTGCGGCGTCAATGGCATCCGCTTTTGTCTGCTTTTCGCGGGTGGCCTTTTCCTGCTCGCCGATTTTGATTTCAAGGGCTTCGATTTTTGTGTCCTTCGCATGGGCCGACTTGAGAGCTTTGAGCTTTTCTTTGAGTGAAACCACCTCGGCTTTGACCCGGGCGGCTTCTTCGATGAGAGGGGTCATGTCCTCGCGGGCCTTTTTGCGGCGGGCGGCGAAGTCCACGGTCCAGGAATAACGACTCTCAGCGGCGGCGGTGCCTCGTGATGCAAGAAGGCGGGCGTAACTGGGAAAGGGCTTGCCGGCGTTTGACTCGTCTTCCGTCCAGGCCTCGGTGAGCACGGCGGGCAGGTCGGTGTCATCGAGCACTTCACCGTTCTTGCCGAAGCCGAAATGCGCGAGTGTCATCGGCGACTTCTTGCCAACCTTCACATGCGTGAGGTCGTAATACCAAAGCTTCGTGGTCTTCCGGCCCTTGGTGAAGAATAGCAGATTTGTTTTTACCGCCGCACCGGCACCGGAGAAGCACCCGCCGGGAAGGCTGATGACCGCCCAGAGGTCGCATTCATCGACCAGCTTGCGCTTGGTTTCCACAAAGGCGTCCTCATCCTTGCGGAAGAGAAAGCCGTCATCAAGGACGATGGCGCAGCGAGCCTTCGCGGCGAGTTCCGCCAAGATGTCCTGCACGAAGAGCACCTGTGTCGAACCGGTGGCATACGCGTAATTTTTCTGAGCGTCCTTGCCTTCCTTTCCACCGAACGGCGGGTTGGTGAGGATCACGTCGAAAAACTTCGGTGCCCGGTCGAAGAGCGCACTGTAGGTGGCCCGCTTGGTGAGCGTATTGCCATGCCAGAGGTTCGGCTGGTCGATGCCATGGAGGACGAGGTTGGCCAGTGCGATGGGAAAAACGAGGTTCTCCTTCTCCCGGCCAAAAAATGTCTCGTGCTTTAGTTTGTCGATGTCCGTGCTGGCGGGGGATTGGCCGAGATTGCGGGCGAGGTGCTCGTAGGCGACGGCAAGGAATCCGCCGGTGCCGCAGCAGGGATCGTAAATCTTCTCGCCCGGCACCGGAAGGATCGTGTGCACCATTGCGCGGATCACCTCGCGCGGGGTAAAGAATTGGCCGCCGTCCGAGTTCTTCTCACCCATCTTGAGCAATAGGTCTTCATACACTTGGGACAGGGTGAAGAAATGCGTGTCGTCCACATGGTCGATACTAATTTCATCCACCTTGTCGAGGATGTCGCGCAGGTTCGTCTCGCTGTCCACGCGCACCCGTTCGACGGCGGTCATGATGCGGCCGATCACGCGTTGCTTCCGCGTGGCCGTGGGGTTTGGCAGCTTGGTTCCGGGATCAATGTCGAGCCCGTGCAGGTGCGGCAGGAGTTCGGTATTGATGAAGTCGAAGAGCCGACCGTCACCCTTGGCGAAAAGCTCCTGACGTTTCCAGCCGTAGGGCTTGCCCTCGTCGGTCTGCGGATGCTTGGCGTCTTCGTTAAAAGGCGCTGCCCAATCCTGCCAACGGAACGGGCTCGCCAGCGCAGGCGTGAAGGTGCCGCCGACCGCCTCGGCGGACTCTCGATCGCGCTTCTCTTGAGCATCAAGGATGCGGAGGAAAAGAATCCACGTTAGTTCCGGCACGTATTGCAACGCGCTCGCGCAATTCGAGCGGCGCATGATGTCACAGATGGATTTGACGAATGAGGAAAGCGAACGCGTCCCTGCGATGGTCTTCGGGGTTTTCTGCTTAGTTTGGTTTTTGGAGCGAGGCATGGATTGAATGTGTTCAGGAATCAGGCTTCTGCTTTTTACCTTTGGTTTTGGCTTTCGGCTTCGACGCAGGCAGGATCTCTCGCACCACGCCGGCCAGTTGTTTCGCGGTGGGCAGGCGGCCTTTGAACTCGGCGGGCAGGCTGGCTTGCAGATGGTATTCGGCCACCCCGATGGGATTGGCCTTCGACTTCAGGGCGAACTCCACCTCCACCTCGTCGCGCTCCGCGCAGAGGATGATGCCGATGCTGGGATTGTCATCCTGGCCGCGCTCCTTCTCGTTGAGCACGTTCAGGTAAAAATCCATTTTGCCCGCGTGCTCCGGCTCAAAGGGACCGAGCTTCAGGTCGAACGCCACCAGCGCCTTCAGAACGCGGTGGTAAAACAGCAGGTCCACAAAGTATTCCTTCTTCCCCAGCACCAGTCGGTATTGCCGACCCACGAAGCAGAACCCATAGCCCAGCTCCAGGATGAATTGTTGCAGGCGCTCCACCAGCCGCGTCTCCAACTCGCGCTCCTTCATCGGGCGCGCAATGCCGAGGAACTCCAGGTTGTAGCGGCTTTTCATCATCTCATCTGCCTGTTCCGCGAAGTGCTCCGGCAGGGCCAATGGAAAATTGTGCGTCTTCTTTTCCACCACCGCCCGCTCGTAGGCGCCGGCCTTGATCTGGTTCAGCAACACATTGCGGCTCCAGCCAAATTGTGCCGTGGCCCGCAGGTAGTAGAGGCGGGCGCCGGGGTCGGTAAGCTTCGCCAGATAATTCGCGTGATGCCCCCACGGGACGGCGCACACCAATTCTCTCACAGCCTGTGAGAGAATTGCGTCACGTTCGGCAGTTGGCCATGTCGTGCCGGATTCTCTCACAGCTTGTGAGAGAATCGGGTGGCTTTTGTGTGAAGGATGAAAGACTGCAAATTCTTCAATAGGCTGTTGAAGAATCGTCGCAGTGTTAGTACGCGTTCGCGCTGGATCAGACGAACTGAATTTTGTCACAGGTTGTGACAGAGACGGCCCGCGCATTGTTTTTAATTCTCGCGCAGCCTGTGCGAGAAATTCAGAGGTGGTGTGTGTGAGATAGAACTGCTTCATCCTCCACAGGTTCGCGAGGGAGAACCCGCGCATGTCCGGGAACTCATCTTGCAGATCCTTCGCCAGCCGCTCCACCACCGATTCCCCCCAGCCCGCAGTTTCCTGCTTCTCCACGATCCCACGCCCGATGTCCCAGTAGAGCGAGACCAGTTCATGGTTCACCGCGCGAGCGGCAGTGAGCCGCGCTTGCTGAATACGGACCTTCACCTCACCGAGGAACGTGGAGTAATCCGGCGCGATGGTCGGCTTCAGAGGACTCGCGGTTTTCTTCATGGACGGATTGAATCGAAGTCGAAGACCTGAGCGAGGAGTTTTTGCGGAAGCTGTTGTAAATCCTCAAGCTGATGTGTAGCGGCCTCCGTGGCAGCCCGAACGCGTTCAAGTTGCGAGCTTATCCTTTCAGCCGTATCCCGTTGGCGATCCATAGACACCCAAGGGATTGTCTGACTTAATACCTGCTTATCGCTGACAGCGGGATATAAGGCCCCTTGCACAAGATCAGTAAGCGAATCCACGAATCGCTTCGATTGAACGAACGCAAAGAGATAAAAAGGATCAAGTTCCGGACCACACCGCAGCACGCAGAAACCTGTGCTGCAAATTTCACCGTCAAATTCTTTGGAAATTAATGCCACACTATTCAGGTTGGGACGCGTTGTTGCAACGAGCACATCTCCGACACGAACGATTCGTCTTGCCCGAACCGAAGCCTCTGCTCCCTTCACCTTTTGAGGGCACTCGATTTGCTTCAGAGTATTGTTTACTGAGGTAATGTCGATGTAAGTGAAAATAGAATCAGGCCTTGCGCGTGGGTCGACAGTCGAAACATCTTTTCTGCACAACTCGGATAACGGTCGAAGACGTGTATTCATGCCGCGAACAACCTCATTTTCGCATCCTTCATCACGTCAACCGGAGCGCCAATTTTCCGCAGGGCATCGAGTCCCCCCGCGTCTTTGATTTCCGGAACATCCCAGAGCGCAGATGTTTCCAGCGCCTCGGTGCCGCCGACTTCGAACTGGTGGCCGAGTTCGCGAAGAACTAAAGCGGCGTCCGGGTCGAGAGACTCGAACCATGCCTGGTTGTGCGTGAGGTAAATGGTTTTGCGGTCCGGGCGCTTGAGGGCGAGGGCCTTGTATCCGTGGTGGGCGAAGAGGTCGTAGAAATCGTAATCGGTCATGCCGTCGAGATCGCGGACGATTTCCGGGTTGTAGTGGTCGCCGAGGAGGTGGTCGATGAGTTTACGGCGCTTTTTGGCTTCGATCCAGAGTCTGCGGAATTGTCGGAGGGTTTTGGCCTCGGCGAGCACACGCTGGATCATAGCGCGGCGGTATTCGTCGAAGGGGATGAGGGAGATCCGCCCGTCACGGATTCCCGTCACGAAGCGGCCTTCCGCATTGATCACGGTTTCGCCCGGCATCTCCGCGACCGTGGGAGTCTCCGGCGATTCGCCGCCCGGTCCCTCGCCGCCGCCCCCGCCTCCACTGCCGGGGCGCGGAGGCGGCGTGATGAAGTCGGTGCCAAAAAGGTCCGTGACTCCGGTGTAATCGTAGAGCCAGAATTTGTATTTCCGGGTTTCCTCATGGATCCGGGTTCCGCGGCCGACCATCTGGTAGAATTTGATCCCGGATTTGAGGTAGCGGAAGAAGACGACGGCGTTCAGCCGCTCGATATCAACGCCGGCTTCCAGCAGATCGACCGTGCAGGCGATGAAGGCGCGTTCGCCCGATCCGCGCATGTCTTTGATGAACTCCGAGCCGTTGTTTGCACCGCCCATGCACTTGAACGCATAGAGGTCCTTCGGCTCCTGTTTATTCTCCCGGCACCAGCGAACATATAAGTTGTTCATTTGCATGGCGACGCGGTCCGCGTGGATTTCACGGGTGCAAAAGATGATCGCCTTCTGCTCGGGGCCGCCGTTTTCGCACAGCAACCGGAAAAGATCCGCACACATCGCCGGGGTGCGCATGTCGATGAAGAGTTCGTCATCAAAATCCTTACCGGTGTAGGTGTCCTTGGTGAGTTCCTCCACGGTGATCGGTCGGCCGGTCTTGATATTCGTCGGGTGCGCCGCAAGGAC
>JBDNGG010000587.1:0-1878 GCA_041689405.1 Terrimicrobiaceae bacterium
CTACGCGATGGCTCTTATGTCAAAGGCACCATTATGCTCGTCCTACGCAAGCGTCTCGGTGAGGCATCGATCTTCCGCGATGATCTCGGCTGGGAAATCGAGGAAGCGGTGAAACAGCAGATCGAGACGCTGACAGGACTTGACCAGAAGGTCCGAGATCAAGGCTCCGAGGGTCTCTACACGGATGCCGACCTCCAAATGGCCGGTTACGCCGCTGCCATCAAGGTGCTGACCGCCTACTCCAACATCGACGGCAAAGATATGGTGCTCGAATCCGAAGCACCAAGACAGCCTGGAAAAAAGTCCTTCGTCGAGGACCTTATAGACTTCGCCGTGCAAACGGCAGTTCAGTTTCTCGTTCCCATCGGCTTTGAGAAAAACGAATGGCAGAAGCTCACCGCCATTGAACGCTATTATCTGAAAATGGCCGAGATGGAGCACATCGGCGAGAGGTCATTGGATAATTACCAGAACTTCGCCAAGGCCTTCAAAGTGACGAAATTCCACGACGTGTTGAGTGAGGCCTCCAAGGCAAACAATGCCCGTCTCAAGCTCTCGACCGAGTTCAAAAGCTCACACATGAGCGGCGAGGGCGAGTTGCCCGGCACGCCGTTGCGTGCGCTGCTCTATGCGCTCTTCGAGCTTTCCAAAGAAACCGAGATGGATGACGTGCTCGATCATCTTGGCCAGACCTATCCGCACTACCTCCGTGACAAAAAGCTCATGGCCAAAATGGCCGACTACCTCGCCGACAAGCGAGGCAGCTTGGAAGCGACAAAGACCTTCAGTCCAGAGGTGGAAGCACGAAATGCACGCATCTTGGCAGAAGCGATTCGCAATCAGAAGCTGTAAAGCGAAAAAACCATGCGCAAAACTTGACCAGAGTGATAATTTCGCTACTTTATCCGCAATGATCATCGATTTTTCGGTTAAAAACTTCCGGTCGTTCCGGAGTGAGCAGCGGATCAGTTTTGTTGCCAGCAACCAGTATAAGGACCTGCCGGAGAACCTGATTGATCCTCATTTGGAGGGGCGTGGGTTTTCCGATCTGCGTCTGTTGAAGGGGCTGGCGATTTACGGTGCCAACGCAGCGGGGAAGTCGAATGTTCTGAACGCCCTACGCTATCTCACACACATGGTGGAGAATTCCGCCACGGAACTTGACGAGGGAGATCTTACCGGGATGGAACCGTTCGTCCTCGATCCCACAACCATTGATGAACCCAGCGAATTTGTCCTTCGTTTCGTCCTACTCGGAGTGCGCTACCATTTCGTGCTCGTGCTGGACCGGACACGCATCCTCTTTGAGTCGCTTTCTGCATTCCCGAAGGGACGTGAGCAAATCTCGTATGAGCGTGCCTGGGACAATGCGGCACAGGAATACTCATGGAGTCCGGCCCGCCCCACGGACTACCGGCGCGATCCCAGCCGGGTGAATGTCACTCGCGAGAACGCGCTCTACCTTTCAACCGCCGTCAAATTTAACGACGAGCAGCTCAAGCCGATTTATCTCTGGTTCAAGCAAAAGATATGCTTCCTGCGCTTGAATGCCGACTATCCGCCTTTATCACCGCGATTCACGGTCAAGCGCATCATTGAAGACCCCAACGACCGTGCCCGCGTCACTCGTCTCTTGCAACATGCGGACATCGGAGTGCTCTCAGCCAAGGCCAGCGAGCGGGACTTGAGCCGGAGCGAATTGCCGGATGAACTTCCCGAGGCAGTGGTTGAAAAAATCCTAAAGAACGAAAAGCATTTTGAAATCACTCTCGGTCACCGGGGAGTGGAGGGCCGGGAATATCCGTTGCCGTGGGAACATGAATCCTCCGGCACCCACAAGTTTTTCGCTCTGGCCGGACCCTGGCTCGATATTCTCAA
>JBDNGG010000588.1:0-3788 GCA_041689405.1 Terrimicrobiaceae bacterium
CGGGCACCTACAACCCCAGTGGCCTGGGAGGAGGTCGGCGCGCCGCCGCACTGGCAGCCGATTCCGCTACGCTCCATCGGCTGCCAGTGCGGCAGACCTCTGCTTCGTAGCGGGCTTTTACAGACGAATCTTTACACTACCGGCTGGACATCGCACCAGGCCACCGTCTGCCCACATTCGGTTTGATAGTTGGACAGCCAGCCAATATGACCGATGCGGAGAGGTTTGGCTGAACGCTCGCCGCTCCTGTGAACGTGGCCTTGTCGTTGTTGTCCGGCAGGGCTCCCCCCAGTTGGCTCCCGTCCCGTTATTACTCCACGTTCGGGTTGCACCAAACGAAGTCAGAACTGTGAAACTCAGCAATCCTCCGGTGATTGCGGCAAAGAGGTATTTTTTCTCATCGGACAGGGTTTTAGGGGTTGAAGTAAAAATCCCTATTCTCAGCACATTCGTCAATCGATTTATGCATATATTTCAAGTGACTAAAAAGTGATTAACTCGAAGCCTGCAGTCACCGGCTTTGACGGAGTCGGCGGCAGGAGGTGGGCAAAAAAGTGTTTGCGTAAGGCCGAGCTACAACCGTGCTCGTATCGCCTTTATGCAAGCCTTGCTTTGCTCCACGGGATTTTCTCCTTCGAACTCCACCACGGCGGATCCGTTGAACTCCAGCGTCGCAAGTTTGCAAAGGAAGGCGTCCAGATCGAACGCGCCTTCGCCGACGATGGTGTCCTGCCACTCTCCCTTTTGGTTGAAGGTGAAATCCTTGAAGTGCAGGGCGAAAAGACGGTCGCCGAAGGTTTCAAGCCATTGGAGCGGGTCCTCACCCGCCTGCAGGCACCATGCGGTATCAAGACACAGGCCAAAGCGCGGGCTGGTCCGGCTCAGTGCATATTTTAACGCGGTGGTATTCCCGAGCCAATCCCTCCCACCGTGGTTGTGGATCGCCATGCGCACATCATACTCGTCGGCGAGACGCACCGCGTTGCGAAAGCTCTCTTCGTGGCCTTCCAACAGAAACGAGCAGCTCAGGACGTCGATCTTGGACCGCTTGGCAAACTCAAAGAAGCGTCGATTGAAAGCCTCGTCATCCTTCAGGTAAACCACTCCGAGTCCGGAAAGGCGCACGCCTGCCTCCCGGTATGTGGCGATTAAGCGCTCCTGCTCTTCTACGCTGCCGTAGTCCACGTGGCAGCCCGAGATATCCAGCCCGTCCACCTCACAATATTTCACCGCCTTTGCGACGTCGGCGTTATCGGGGATCGAGCGGAAGGAATAGCTTTTGATGCCAAGCTGGCTTTTGAGATCGTACATAGGGTTATGGGGTTTGGAGAAGTATCAGGGCTTGTGACAGATGGTGCCTTCTGGGAATGGAAGAGCGGGAATTTCTTGGCCGCACTGGAGAATATCTAGACCGAACTGGATGCATGCGCATTAAAATTAAGCCCACCCGATGTTCACAAACGGCTCCAGCACCAGATTTTCTTCGCCCATCAACTGCCGCGGTTCATCGAAGCCGCCCGGAATGCTGATCGTCGCGACCTTGCCAGGAGCGGGCTGGCACGCGCCGATGCGCGATTCGGCGAATTCGTAGTGGTGCTTGATCCGCAGCCAGTCATCCATTGTCTCGACCGGGTGGGTGGTGGGGAGCGCAAGCGTCGCGACGGTCTTTGCCATCTCCATCCGTCGGCCCATGCGATCTCGGTAAACGAGCCGCTTCGGCGTGTCTTCGCTGATCACCTCTTCGTCACCGTCCAGCCAACCGGTGTTGACCGGCAGGCGGGTCTCCTCGGGGAACCGGAACCGGAAGGCCCAGAGGTCGAGTTCATCCGGCGCGGCTCCCTGTGCCGCCCACTCCTCTTTCAGGCCGATGAGCGGACCAAAAATCTCTGTGAACATCGGGAGCGTGTTTGCCCGGAACGTCATGAAATCGAGATACTCCTCGCGCGGGACAATCTCGCCTCGTCGGCGGATGGCGAGCCGGTCGTGGAAGGAACGGATGTAATCCGCGGCGTTCATCGCGAGGGCTGAGCGGCAGCGCAGGAGGCTGGAGTACCATCGGCTTCGGCATAGACCCGGTCGTATTCATCCTTGGTGACGATCTGGCTCCCGGCACCCCGGTAATGGAATTGCAGCGCCCGGCGGCGGGCCGGCGAACTGTTGGGCGGCGTCTGGTGCGGCAGCATGCCCGCGAAAAACATCGCCCCGCCGGCCGGCAATTCCACGGGCCTCGCATTCGCGACATTCAGCCGCTCTGGCACGATCTCGCAGTCGGACGTGTGGTGATGCCGACGCGGGCCCTCTTTGTGTGCGCCTGCCAGCACATGCATGCAGCCGTTGGTCACGGTCGCATCGTCGAGCGCGATCCAGACGCCAATGACAGATTCGAGAGGTGTGACCGCAAAATAGGCGTTGTCCTGATGCCACGGTTTCTCGGTGCCGATGAATGGCGGCTTAATGAGTGCCATGTCCTGGAACATGATCGGATCGGGCCCGATGATTGATTCGACAATTTCGCCGATCTTTGGATGCCCCTTCGCGAGGCTCGCAAGGCAAGCATTTCCCTCGCAGAACCGCATCAGCTTTCGCACACGAAGTTCGTCGGCGGCATCGCCGGTATCGGCCTGGAAACCAGGCTCGTATTGCACCATCAAACGCCCCACCTGATCGGGGTTCGCCGCCTTTTCCTGGATAAGCTGGCTGAGCGCCGCTCTAGCGGAATCAACCTCGGCAGGCGAAAGGATGTCTGGAAATGCAAGGTAACCGTCGCGGTCGAACTGCGACTTCCGGGCTTGAGTGAGATTCATTGCGGCAGTATCGCCAAACGGAGCTTTTCTGCAATGGACGGAGACCGCAAACATTTGTATTTATGGCGCATGATCAGAATAAATTCCGCCCCGCAGTTCCACCGTTGCGAACCGCACTGGCGCTGGGGGCCGATCTCCCTGAAGGATCATGACCTCTGGTATGTCCTCGACGGAGCCGGAACGGTGGGTTTGAACGGGCGCGACCACGCTGTCTGCGCCTACACCTGCTTCGTCTTTGCTCCTGGGTCGCAAATCACGGCCCAACATGATCCAACGCAGCGGTTGCGCGTGTTTGCCGTCCACTTTGACCATCCGCCATCCGAGCCGCCGAGCGGCGCAGTGAAGGTGCGGGACGCCGCATTCTTTGGCGCGTTAGCCCGCCGGTGCGCGGCCGCCTACCTCATCGGGACGGAGATGACGAGGCGACAAAGCGCTGAACTGGTGGAACAGATGCTTTTGCACTTATGCGCCGAAGCAGAGGAGCAGGAAATCACGCCAATCGATTCGCGTCTCGGCGAAATCGTGGATCGGATTCAGGAAGATCCAGGTCGGCGATGGCTGGTGACCGAACTGGCCCGGAAAGCAAACCTGTCCCGATCCCAGTTCGCGCGCAGGTTCGCCGCGATGACAGGACTCGCCCCCGAAAAGTTCATGATCACAGCGCGTATCGATCGCGCGAAACAACTCCTGAGGGAAAGCGAGATGACAGTCGGCCAGATCGCGGACGCGCTCGGTTACCAAGATGTGTATTTTTTCAGCCGTCAATTCGCGCAGGTGATCGCCACGCCACCGAGCGATTACCGAAAGGAACAGCGAAGCGGCGGGCGTTGACCCCATCGCGGTGGATCTTGAGCGGGAACTCGAACGAGTAGCCGTCGTAGTGGTCGTTCGACGGGCGCGGGACGTCGAGCAGATCGGCCAGCTCAATGGCGAATTGCTGGGCATTCGCGCGCTCCGATGCCTCGGCTTTGCTCCAACGGTCTA
>JBDNGG010000589.1:0-8121 GCA_041689405.1 Terrimicrobiaceae bacterium
AAACTTGATGCATTGCGACTATAACGTCAGCGTTCTCAACGCCTTGTTTTCTACATATCACAGCTGCCGGAGTTTGTTTTTACAATTTTCGGAGACGCGCCCCATTTGAAGATAAATGCCCAACATTCTTTGACTGCCAACCTCAAAACTCACTAAAAAACCTCGTTTTGAGGGATGCTGCCAGCAAATCCAAATCCCCAAAATCTTGAGTCTCCCCACGAAATAAAATCACCGGTGATTTGGAGCGATTGATATCATCGTGTTTGGGGAATTCCCTTGTCCGCCGCATTCAGAAAAGAAAGCACCTGAGCCGTCGAGGCCAGGCGCGTCTCCTCGCTGCCGTAACTTGGAATGAAAAACGCGTGTCGCACCCCTGGTAATTCAATCAGTTCCACCGCATTTCCCAGAGCGTTCGCAGCGGCAGCGAATTCCCGCGATTGCGAGATCGGCACCACTTCATCATCGATCCCGTGGACGATCAAGGTGCGTGGAACCCCCTGGCGAAGATGAAAAATCGGCGACAGGTCACCCGCATTCTCACGCGTCACTCCGGGCACCCGCGAAATCCAATCCAATGCGCCAAGGTTCAGAACAGGATTGATGAGCACCAACGATTCCACCTCCACCCCATCCTTAAACAAAACCGCGGCGGCTGCCAGATGGCCGCCCGCAGATTCTCCGAGTATCGTCAGGCGCGCCGGATCAACCCCAAGTCTGCCTGCCTCACCCTGCACCCAACGCACCCAGTCTTGAATATCCGAAATACAATCAGCAATTGTCGTGCTTCCCTTCACCGCCAGTCGGTATTCGACAACAAAACAAAAAAATCCCCGAGCCGAGAACTCTTCCGCTGCGGCTCGTAGTAACTCCGGGTTACCACCCGTCCATCCCCCGCCATGCACCATGACCACTGCCGGAGCTGACCCGTCACCTCCGCCGTCCGGCGCATAGCCAGTGACGCTCAAGTCCCGACCATCAATTGCACGGGAGTGTCGGATTTCCGCATGCGGTTCCCGCGCAGAAAGTGTCGGAATCCCCAACGTTATAATTGCCCATGTCAAAAGGAAAAATCTGTTCATGGCGCCTCCGGATCAAACCACTGCTCCCAAGTCGGGGCGAGGAAGCCCGGCACGCCAGTCAGCGTGACATCGACGGCAATTCTGGTGTTCTGCGGCGCCTCCCCGGCACGCGATGTGAACCGTGTCGGGCTACCCACCTCCGTGCGAAAAAACCAGATCTTTCCATCCTCACCAGGCGGCACACGCACCTCCAGCGTTTTACGATTTCCTCCCCGCACATGGACAGGCTCCATTAAGCGATCCGGCGCGTGAACCTCAAACATCAGCACGTGATCGGGGTCGGTTACGTCCACGTCGATTCTGAATTCCTTCGTGCCCGCCGGCACACGGAAAAACCAATGCCGCGCAATGCTCAATTCCAAACGAAACAGATTTCCTCCCTTCACCTTCTGCCCGGCCAGCACCATCGGCACCGCTGGCTCACTCCAGCCATACCATGTCGGCGCATTGACCTCGACCCGATAAACTCCCGGTCCGGACGGTGGAATATAAATCCGGTAATCCTTCTGGTGATCAAAGGTTCGCGTTTCCTTGAGCACCTCCTTTCCGTCAGGCCCGAATACCGAATAATCCACCCGCTGCTCACCGCCCGGCGGCAAATAGCTTCCTGCTCCAAAATCCAGAGCTCGATTCTCCGGGTTAAAAAGAAAAACTGACGCCGCGCCTCGGACTCCGTTGTAATCCTCGTCACCTAAAAACGGTGCCGGTGCCCACCGGTAGCGATCCCCGCTCAAGGGTAATCCCGTGAGAGGATGAAGCTCGGCTTCGGGCGGAACGTCGCGGATCGGTGATTCGTCGTAAACCAGCCGTGGAGCCAATGCGCCCGTATTTCCGTCAAACCACTCCTCCGGAGACGTCGCGACGAAAGGCGGCACACCATCCAAGACAATACGGAAATCGCTGTAGCAATGCGAATCCCCACCCGTCACCCAAATCGACCAAAACCGTCCCGTTGTCCCGGCATCCGGCTCGATGGTTGTCGAAACGACCTTGCCCGCATCTTTGAGCCGGTTTTCAGAGGGAGACAAGCCGCCGTAAACCGCTGCGACTCTTTGCCCACGTGGATTCATCACCACAAAGCCAAAATCTTCCCGATGCGTCTGCCACGTCCCAATCACCGTCCGCACATCGAATGACTTCGTCCCCTCCGGCACGTAAAAATACCAACGACGAGGCACCATAGCGTGCAACGACAACACCTTGTATTCCGGCGTGTTCTCGACCGTCGTTCCGATATCACCCACCCAGGCCACCATCCGATCAAGATCCGACTCGATCCAAAACATCGCGTATCCCCCCACTCGTCCCCGTAAACGATAGATCCCCGGCACCCCCTCCGGCACCCCCTTCGGCACCGTCAGCGTCACCTCCGTCTCGTCGGCCGGCAGCTTCACTTCCGACAGCTTCTCTCCGCCCGGCGTCTCGATTGAAAATGAGAACCCGCCATTGAACGAAGGGACCGGCCAGATGTAACGGTGAACCGTCACCGAGAAAGCGCGCCCGTCTGGATTCTGCAAATACACCTCGGGCATGGCCTGCGAGAGGAAATGTCCGCCATCTCCCAAGGCACTCGCGGCCCGCAGCACGGGGAGGGAAGACCAGCTCAACAATAATCCGAGGACAATCAGGATTTTCGACCCCGTTCGCACACGTGAATTCACGGTTTCCAATCCGCCGGCTGGTTCAATCCATAGATTCCCGCTTCCACCAGCCGGATCACGGCCTGGGCGATGAGACCGCTGGTTGGAAATAATTTGAAATCTAAACCGGGCACAACCACCACCGCATCCCCATACGCCCAATGCTGGTTCACCCAAAGCTCCCCGGCCGCTTTCACCGCTTCGACGTCATCCTTCTGATAATCCGTAAAACTCCAGGCCAGTGTGGCCCCGGATTGGCGGGCTGTCACATCCCATTGTTTGTACTCATTGTCATGAAACCGGGCGGCGTATCCCACGCAAAACACAAAGTCTCCCTTTTCCAAAGTGATCTTTTTGTTTTGCTCAAACCAACCGCTGTTGACCTGCGTGAAAAAATTCGGACTACCCGGAACCGCGAGCTGCTGCATGCCAATGGAATGGCCGTGCAGAAACGCATAAACAACCTGTCCGGCTTTTTTTGTTTCAAAGGCTTTGACGGCCACTGCGGCGAGGTTGGTCCGTTCATTCTGATAAAATGTTTCCATGCCTGCCGCTGCGGCCTGCAGGAAGGAGCGTCCGAGGACCCCTGCTGGAATCGGAGGCGGGACGGCTTCCTCGAAGCGGATGTCCTTCAGCCGTTCCGCCCGCTCTTTGGCTCCGGGCACGGCATAGCTCTGATACATGACAGGCATCTTCCCCTCGCGTGTGCAGGCGGAGACGAATTCCGCCGTCCAGGCCCACAGCGTAGGCACGTTCGCCACTGGCGAGGTGGCCACAACGGAAACGCCCTCTCCATCGGCAAATAATCCCTCCCCAGGCGTGGAGTGATTTTCAATCGCGGCGGCCATGGGAAAACCATCTGCCTTGGCGCGATCCAGAAGTTTGCGCGGCCCCATGAGCACAACAAACGCGGAGTCGGTGGAAAATGTTTTGAGCGCCTGGGCGAGGTAATCCTCATAATTGTCCTCCCGCAACGCGAGGAACACGACGCGGCCTCCTGGACCTTTGACATAATCCTTAATTGGAGAGCCCCAGCGGAAGCGCATCATCCCCCCGGACCGCCCCACGGCTTCCCCAACGACACCGAAATCTCCAGAGGCAACAATCTGCCAGTCGTCCTGGAGATAGGCCTTCGCCGCCGCCTCGGCAGAAGTGGTGATGGCGGGTAAATCCGCCTCAATGGCCTTGAGGGAGGTCTGTATCCACGCGTGATAGGAATCGATCCCCAAGAGGGCGCGCTGCGTGTCGGAGTTCTCCGCCCGTAGAGGAGTGGAGAAACAAAGGAGGAGAAAGGCAAGTCGTTTGAGATCCATGAACGGGGGCAGGAACCGAGTGGGTAAAAAAACGGATCGGGGTAACCTTATACAAACAGATTCGGCTCGCGAACAAGCGCGAAAAAAGCAAACGATCTCTAAAGGGTGCATCTCCAAGCTATAGCCACGACACTCAGCTGCCGTGTTCAGGGGAAAGACGAACGCCCCAACAGAGTGGGGCGGCTACAACGTCAGCGCTCTCAGCGCCTCGTTTTCTACAATACACAGCTGACGGAGTTTGTTTTTACAACTTTCGGAGATGCGCCCGATCATGTGATCCTGTGAGGCCGATACAAAAAAAGCTGACAGGACATCAAAAAAATGCATTCTTCACCTTCCTCGATTTTCAAAAAATGACCACCATAGGGAATAACGAATTTGTCGTGAAGCCGCAGGAAAAGGAGACCGCGCGCACGTCATCCAAGATAACGGAATTGACCGAACCGGTCCGCGGGTGGCTATACCACTCGGGCGCGACCCAGTATACCGAACGGCTGCGCGACGGCCGCCTCATTTATGGATATGGGCGTTCCTTGTTACGCGACAGATGACGATCAAGATTAAAAAACTAACTCCCCGTCCGCTACGCCGCAAGGCCTCGGGCGGGGTTATTTTTACCCAAGCATTCCGCGTGCCCTCTGAACCCGGAAGAGCAGACCCCTTTCACTTTCACCGGGGGAGAGAGCTCCCACGCGATGAAGCGGGCGAGGCGGCAGGAGGGACTGATTGCTTTCCATCCACGGCTTTTGCAGCATCTTGTACGCTTTTTGCCATTTCTCAACCGCCGTTTTTAGTCTAAATTCTTCTCACCGGGAGATTCCTCATCACTCGCGCCCCATGGACCAGGTCGGGTCGGATCCCTTGAGTTGGTGGTGCTGCCGCAAGGCGCGGGGGCTTTTCCCATATTCGGAGCGCATCAGTTTGTTAAACTGCTGCAAATCCTCCATTCCGCACTCAGCGGCCAGAAGTTTGATGGGCATCGAACTATGAACCAGAAGCCGATAGGCGCGCTGGAGCCGCCGCTTTCTGAGAAGTTGTGCGGTGGTGACGCCATCGCGTTTTTTTATAAGGCGATTCACATGTGTCATACTCAAATCCAAATACGTGGCGGCTTGGGAAGCCGAGAGCGGGGCGGGTAGTTTTTGCTCGATCCATTCATCGAGGTCTTTTAGGAGCAGGGAGCCTTGAGCGCCGGATTGCGCCTGTTTGTGGCCGGCCTCGGCCACATCGCAAAGCAGTGCCCAGAACAGGATCTCCGCATGAAAACGATGATGGCTGAGAAGCCGCTGCATGTTTTGCAAACGATCCAGCAGTTCATCCCTCGCTTCCGGCAGATGTTGCAAAAGTGGGATCTCCACCACGGGATCGCTTTTGCCAACGGCAAAATGCACAAAGAAATGCCGGTGACGCTTCCCGTTGTAATGATAAACAAGCCGTCGGCCTGGCGGAATCAGCGTCACGACGCCGGGGGTGATCTGGTGGACCTCCCGCCCGATGTGAAACTCGACGGAGTAGAAGTAGAGATGGAAACACCAGAGGCGGGGAAGTTCGTATTCCTCGCGGCCTGCGAGGCCGTGTTCGGAGATTCCGCAGTTCACCAGCCTGGGGCGGGAACCCAGCGGCAGGAATGAGGAGGAAGGCATGGGTTCGTTTTTTACCACTAATAGCGTTTGCTGCCAATTTACACAATGTAAAAAATCTCCATGCTTCAGCATATGAACACATCTCCACCCGCTCCCTCCCTTCCCACGGATATTGACCCGCACGACGAGGCTCATCCCGATCCGGCGCTCTCTGCGCCTTTTGATCCGGGTGTAGCCAGAAATCCCGGCGGCGGCACTCTCTCCGCCGCGCAGATCGAATTCTACGACCGGGAAGGTTACCTCGTGCTGGAAAGGCTGCTGGACGCACAGAACATGCAACCTTTTCGGGAGAGCGTGAATTTACGTGTCGAGGAAATCGCCCAGGATCTGCTCAGGGCGGGGTTGATCAATGACACCTTTGACGGCAGTCCGTTTGAGAGCCGGCTGGCGCACCTTTTTTCCGATCTTACAGACAAAGACTTTCTGCAATACGGGCGGAGCTGGCGCGACCGCCTTCCGGGCTATTATGATCTGATGTCGAATCCCAAGATTCTCGACGCGGTGGAATCGCTGATTGGGGCGGAGATTTTTTCCAATCCGGTTTACAACACCCGCCCGAAAATCCCCAAAGTCGCGGCGGGTGCCGTACCGTGGCATCAGGACAAATCCTACTGGCCCGGGGCCAACGCGAATCCAGTCATCACCGTGTGGGTTTCCATGGTGGATGCGACTTTGGAAAACGGGTGCCTTCACATCTGGCCCCGCACGCACAAGGGCGAGGTGCTTTCCTGGCACCGGGATCAGTACACGGGCACGAGCTACACCGAGATTGATGAGGAGGCTCTCCGCGATGCGCGAGCCGTTCCTGTACCGGTCCCGGCGGGCAGCGCGATTCTTTTCAATGATCGCTGCGTCCACATGTCCACTCCCAATCTTTCGCAACACATCCGGTGGAGTTGCGATTTGCGATATCAACCGACCGACCAGGATCCCATGACACAATTTGGGGCCGGGTTTCTGGCCCGCAGCCGCGCCTATCCCGAACAGGTGGCCACTCAAGCGGACTGGCTCGCCAGCCGACCCAGACATCTTTCGGAATTGTCTGGTTCTTGACCGAATGAGGCTACCGTTCCGCGCTCCTTCACGAGCGGGCGTGGCAGTTTCTCGCAAATGCCGTTTCTAAAACATAAACAAATGAGGCGCGTCTCCGAAAGTTGCAAAAATAAACTCCGGCAGCTGTGTGCCGTAGAAAACAAGGCGTTGAGAGCGCTGACGTTGTAGCCGACTCACTCTGTTGGGGCGTTCCGTTGTAGCTGACTCCCTCTGTTGGGGCGTTTTCTTTCCCCAGAACCCGGCAGCAGAGTCGCGTATCTGAAACCTGCACCTTTCACAGATGCTCCCAAACTAATGAATGACCGCCCATTTTTTGTTTTGAAGGCGCTCAATCGTGTCCAAACGAGGCTACGTTTTCTTTTCAAGAGATAGGCTCCAGGAATTTCTTTAAGGAACTCACTGCCGGTGTCACAATCGAGACCAAGTATCGAAAACGGCATGCGCTTCTCAATCCGTTTATGGTCTACTTTCACTTCCCCGCCTTTGTCGTGCCACAGCGCGGCCAACTCGGTCCAGCCGCTGTAGGAGTCTGTCAGCGTTAGGCTCCAGAGAAAATTCCCGTTGCTTCCTCCCCCGTCGCGTTGTGGCACCCCGGTAAGCGGCGAGGGCGCCGCTTCTACGGCTGTCGACGCGACGCTCTGTCGCGTTGTGGCTCGCGTAACGCGCTGCGTAGTTCTCCGTCCACAGCGGCGAGGTAGCCTTCAGTCGCGCCCCACTGGGCTTCTCGCTCTGCCTCCAAATACACACGATGATCCATCGCTCTTCCTCGCTGTGGGTGGCCTTCCTGCCTCGTCCTTTCGCCTTCACTTCCAACGTGACTTTGCCGTTGAGAGCTTTGATCGTGTGCTTGCGTTCCCACCCCGCCGTCTCACTCACCTCATCGATCACCGCACTTCAATCCATTCGGGTGCGCCCCGGATATCGTGCCCGACAGCTCGCCGTTTATTCTTCTTTGATGTTATAACCCCTATACCCGGATTCTCTTTTCATCTGGGCGTCATTCTTTCTGGCGCAATGCGGATGAATTGAAGAAATTAAGAAAAAAATTGACTCCAACATCTTTGCAGTTTATTTAGACGCGTATGACCCAACCCCCCACGCTTCTCCCTGCTCGTGTTATCCGATTTTTCCTGTCAAAGCCCGCTCTGTTCACTGCGGCTATAGTGCTTTGCGCCACCCTCCACGCAGCACCGCAATCGGCTCCAGACCTGATGCCGGTAAAAATGCTTGCTACCCCCAAACACGCGCCGACTGAGTTGGTGAAGAACGGAGTGACCACGGCAGCGATTGTGCGGCATTCGGCCGGGACGGAGGATCTCCAGCCTATGATTCAGGAGTTGCAAAAAGCTTTTGCGCTCACCACCGGGGCGGAACTTCCGATCATTACTCCTGA
>JBDNGG010000590.1:0-1503 GCA_041689405.1 Terrimicrobiaceae bacterium
AGGGAGTTCGTGCCGATTGAAGAGGATCGCGTTTTCCGGATTATTGGACCACGCATAGCGCACAGCTATTGGATTCGGAACCCCGGAGGCGGACACGACCACTTTATCGCCCTCAATTTTGGCCTCCGCCCAGTGAAATGTATTGTCGTCACCCGCAATCGCAAATCCATGAATGGGACCGGCTTGTCGGGCGGAGAGGCCCTCTGCATGATCAAAGGAAATACGGATCTGGTTTCCCTCAATTTGCAAGGTTCGAAATTCGGGTCCCTGGTGGGGAATATTCTGCCCATAGGCGACACCCAGCGCGGTCAAAGCCAGACGATCAGCAAAATCCTGCTTGTTCGGCGGATGCAGGTCGTCCGCGATTCCGAGATCGATGGTCACCGCCAAGCCGCAGTGGGGAACATCTCTGGCTACAGCCGCCTGGGCTTCCCGAAAAAAGGCCCATGGTGCGGGATCGGACGGTTCTTGGGGAGCCTCTCCCCGATTGGGCAATTGAACGATGAGAAAAGGAAAGTCTCCCAAGCCCCATTTCTGGCGCCAGTCCTGAATCAGAAGAGGAAGCATCAGCCGATAGAGTCCCGCCCCGCTGCTATCGGATTCTCCCTGATACCAAATCACGCCCTTTATTCCAAAGGGCATCAGAGGATGAATCATCGCATTAAAAGTGCCGGTAATAGTGCGACGGAACGCATCCGGAGAAACCGGTTCCGACGGAAAAGGAAATCGTTCCCCCACCCTCACCATCCAACCTCCCGCCAGGGTCAAACGATCTTTTGAGTCGGGCTGGCCGAAGGCCGACTGTTGGAATAATTCCAGCCAATCCTTGTTGTATTCCCGCGCAAAACACCGGAGGGCGAGAACGCCCTCGCCCGCCTGCACCTGCGAACCGGGAATCCGATAGACCCAAAGCGGGTTAGCCCGGCTACCGGAGATATACTCAGCTTTCTGACCATTCCAAAAGACCGCCAAACCGGTTCCTTTTTTCAGCATCATGAGAACTTCAACATCCGTTCCATTCCATTCGGGCGGAATTTCAACCGTTCGTCGAAGATCCATCACAATGGATTCCGGGCCTTCCGTTGCCGAAGCCTCCGCACCCGGCAAAGTGGTCTCCAGCGGGGTCCAACCCGGCAAGCCATTGGAGGGAAGCATCCAGGAAGGATCGGCTGGTGCTCGATGAAGCTCTGAAGTCAGAACATTGGCGCGCTCCGAGTTGCGACGATAGGTTTCCATGCTTCGCGCCACTTCGGGATCCGAAGCCAACTTATCAAATTCAGCGAGTCGCGCCTTGAGGGATTCATCGCTTTGCATGGCTTCTCGCGACATCCAGGCCTGGATCTTGGTCGCACCGACACTGGCATCGATCAACCCGATCGGGACATCCAGCTTCTTCCGCAGATCCTGCCCGAAGAAATAGCCCACTGCGGAGAAATTAGACACGCTCTCCGGAGAGCAAAGCACCCACTTCCCTCCCGTATCCTCCATATTGCTGACCGGATG
>JBDNGG010000591.1:0-4589 GCA_041689405.1 Terrimicrobiaceae bacterium
AACCTACCTCACCGGCGGCGTGCCAAAAAACAAACTCGTCATGGGCGTGCCATTTTACGGACGTGCATGGAAAAACGTGCCGCCCACGGCCAATGGCCTGCGTCAATCGGCTGCCGGAGCCGCTGCCGGCACTTGGGAGCCTGGGATGTTTGAATACTGGGATATCCAAAAACGCCTCACCGAACAACCCACCCTCTACAAACGCTATTGGGATCCGATCGGACAGGTTCCCTGGGTGTATGCGCCCACCCTCCAGGGTGGTATGTTCATCACCTACGATGACCGCGAGTCCATGGGAATCAAAGCCGACTATATCCTACAAAAGGACCTGCGCGGCGCCATGTTCTGGGAACTCAGTGGCGACCGACGCGGTGGCACAGGCCTCCTACCCGTGCTGTACGACAAGTTAAAGTAAGAAACGCCACCATGAAAAAGCTCGGGCTTCGAAAGAGGCCCGGGCTTTTTGCTGACGAAGGTAATCTCATCGCATCTCGAGGCGCTGTAATTTCGACTCGCGGCGGACAAAATAATTCCCTGGTTGAGTTTTCTAGATCCGGCTGATATACCGATCTCGTATGGAATCAATGGGAGGCATCAGGTTTGATTTGGTGCACAATCACTCATCGGGTGGCCCATCCCGCAAGAATGCGACCCACACGTTGAAACGTTGGATTCGCATAGCCGCATCGCCAATCCAAATCGCGCTACTGGATCACGCGATAATCGCGCGGCCTTGGAGCAGACCTTCTCATCACTTAAACTTTAGGGAGTATGGGTCGGTTTAGGGGCAAGTTTCCCGCGTCTACCGGGCTGGATCGTGGCCGGCAGATTGCGATCGCGTGCATTCTCGGGATATTGTTTTTTCCCGTCCTCGGATCGACTGCAGGCGCCACTACAAAGACAGACTTTTTGTTCGAGCTTCGGGTCGCATTGAAGGCCCGGGATCGCGATGCGTTGCGGAAGTGCTTTGCGTTTCAAGGCGCAGACCCCGCAACGACGGAAGCCATCGAAAAAGCCATCGAGCAAATTATTTCCTGGCCGGCACAGAATCTGAAAGTATCGGAGCGTTCGAAAACCGGTCCTATCATCATGGAGCGTGATGGCGGTAGCTACACGCTCAACGGAGACTGGCAGTTTCAGGTGCATATCCAAGCGACGCAGCCGGAGGGGCGTGGATTCGTCTTACCGGCCGGCGTGACCTCCGAGGGGCGGTACGCCATTTTATTGAGTGTGCCGGTTCGCTAGTCTTGGGAGCACGACTGTCTTTATCGGTTTGGGATAGCATTGTGGCTGGAATGTTACGAAATCGTAACGTTGTGTAGTTTGCACCCGCTGGGGTGGCGGTCTTTTCTTCTCGGGCTCAATGCTCAGACTGTCTCCACGCCCGCCGCACTCCATTTTTAAACGCTGCTTCCTTGCGGCGTTTACGCTGATGGCTTGCAGTTTTGCCTTTGGGCAGGGCGCGGATGTTACGGATCAACCTGTGAACGTCGAATCGACCGGTGAGGTGATCCAGGTGGAGGCGAGACTATATGTCAAAGAATACCGTGTGATTGGAGCCAAGCAGTTGCCAGCGGCGGCGGTGGAGCAGGCGGTGTATAACTATTTAGGGCCTGGTCGAACGCTCGAAGATATCGAGGGAGCACGTGCGGCGTTGGAGGCTGCGTATAAAGAGGCCGGATACCAAACGGTGAGCGTGAGCGTGCCCGAGCAGCGGGGATCGCGCGGAGTGATTGTGTTGAAGGTGGAAGAAGCGCCGGTGGGTCGGTTGCGGGTGGTGGGATCGCGGTATTTCGACATCGAGAAGATCAAGGCCCGGGCGAAGTCGTTACAGGAAGGGACGGTGCCCAATTTCAACGACGTTCAAAGGGACATCATCGCTTTGAATACCAAGTCAGATTTGCGGGTGACTCCGGAGTTTAAGCCCGGAGCATTGCCTGGAACGGTGGACGTGGATCTGGTGGTTGAAGATCAGTTTCCTCTGCACGGCCGCATTGAACTCAACAACCGGTATAGCGCGAACACAGAACCGCTGCGGCTCGACGTGAGTGCGCGGTATGAAAACCTATGGCAGCTTGGACACACAATCGGAGCGGCGTTTCAGGTAGCCCCGCAGGACCCTGAGAACGCGACGGTGTATTCGGGTTACTACATTGCTCCGGTGCCGGGGGTTGACTGGCTGAGCGTGATGGCACAAGGGATTCGGCAAAATAGCAATGTGTCCACCTTGGGCGGAAGTGCAGTAGCCGGCAACGGCTACATTATCGGAGGAAGACTGCTCTTCGAACTCCCCGGAAAGCCGGGATTTTTCCAGAACGCGAGCTTTGGATTGGATTATAAGAATTTCGAGCAAGACATCAGTTTTGGTAACGAGGTCAGCAACGCGCCAATTGAATACTGGCCCTTCGTGGCATCCTACAATGCTTTCTGGTTAGGCACTGGCTACGACGTGCAACTCGATGCAGCGGTGACGTTTCACTTCCGCGGAATGGGAAGCAACGAAGTGGAATTTGATAATCGGCGGTTCGACGCGACGGGGAACTTTATCTACCTGCGCGGGACACTCGGACACACCAGAGACCTCCCGCTGGGGTTCCAGGTTTTCGGTCAGGTACAGGGACAGGCGACCAACAACTCACTCGTGGACAGCGAGCAATTTGCCGCCGGCGGGCTTAATACAGTGCGCGGGTATTTGGAAGGTGAAGTGCTCGGAGACAGCGGGGTGATCGGATCTCTCGAACTGCGCACGCCCTCGCTGCTGAGCTGGACCAAGCGAAGCGATATGGAAGCCCGGATTTTTGGATTTATTGACGGAGGGGCAACCTACATCAACAACCCGCTGCCCGAGCAGACGGACCAATTTTCCCTCTGGAGCGTGGGAGTGGGAGGCAGCGTAAAGCTACTCGGATGGCTCAACGGTGAGCTCGTGATGGGCGTGCCGCAAATGAGCCAAAGCCCAAGTCGCGCGGGAGAGCCGCTCTTCACGTTCCGGATCTGGGGAGAACTTTAACCAATTAGTAAAAGCAATGAAAGAATCAACAAGAACGATGATGGTGGCGCTGACACTTCTGGTGTGTGGCAGCATGCAGGCCGCAGAAGAAGGCTGGTGGGACAAGGCATGGAGCGCCCGCAAGGCGTTTACGATTGAAACCGAAGCGCAGGGTATCAAAGACCCGGTGGGAACAGCGGTGGTTCTCGTGCGGTTGCACCAAGGGAACTTTCCCTTTGGCGCGGTCAAGGAAGACGGAAGCGATCTAAGGCTCATCGCCGCAGATGGCAAGACGCCGCTCAAATTTCACATCGAAAAATGGGACTCGCTGCTTTACGAGGGGTATGTGTGGGTGGAAGTGCCCGACATCACCGACAAATCGGTATTCTGGATTTACTACGCAAATGCGGAGGCAGGGGCCGATGAAGGAGCCGCCGACGTCAAGGGGACATACGGCGAAGACACATTGCTCGTATATCACTTGGGCGAACGGGGAACGCCGCCCAAAGATGCCAGTGCCGCAGGCAACGATGCGACCAGCGCCGGGGTGATCTCCGAAGGGTCGCTTATCGGGAGCGGGGTCCGACTGCTCGGAGGAGATCCGATTGCCGTGCCGGGCTCCGAAAGCCTCAATTGGCAGGTTGGCCAGGAATTTACCTGGAGCGCATGGATCAAATCCGGCATCCAGACAGAAAATGCAGTAATTTTTAGCCGCACCGCGGATGGCAGCAGCTTCCGCGTGGGACTCGACAGCGGCGTGCCCTATGTGGAAATAGCGGTAGCCGGAGAAACATCCCAACGAACAACCCCGATTGATGCGGTGCCCGAGAACGTGTGGCGCAAGCTCACAGTCGTGGGAACGGCGGATCGCACCGTGCTCTTGGTCGATGGCGTGGAAGCTGCCGCATTGGAAGCCGGAGTCCCCGTGCTAACGGGTGGCATGTTCCTTGGTGGAGACGATCCGGCTCCGGGCACAGGCAACGGGCGCTTTGTGGGAGAGGTCGACGAGATCAACCTAGCGCGTAAAGCGCTGCCAGCGGCAGCAATCACCTTTGCCGCACTCAACCAGTCGGCATCCGAGAAGGCCGCGCTACTTGTGGTTGCGGGAGCCGACGAAGGCAGCGAAGGCGGAGGGGGCGGCGGGAACAATCAGGCACTTGAGCACGTGATGCTCTTCGGAGACATCGCCAAGAACATGATGTTCGACGGTTGGATCGCCATTGGCGTATGCGTGCTCATGATTTTGACCGGATGGACTGTGGCGTGGCAAAAATACATTCTGTTGGCCCGGATCCAAAAAGGAACCACTGAGTTCCTCAAGCAATGGAAGCACGTGTCCAATGACTTGACCGTGCTTGATCAAGAAGACAACGAGAAAGTCAAATCCTTTGGAGGTAATGCCGGTAGCAAGTCGCTCAGGCTCATGCGCGATACGCCACTCTTCCATGTTTATCATATCGGAGCTGAGGAAATCCGCCATCGCATGGTCAAAGGGAAAATGCGAGGGCAGGGGTTGTCGGGTCGGTCCATGCAGGCGATCAAGGCGTCGCTCGAAGCCGGGCTCGTGCGCGAAAACCAGCGCCTCAACAAAGGTATCGTG
>JBDNGG010000592.1:0-14510 GCA_041689405.1 Terrimicrobiaceae bacterium
CGGCACAGATGAGATGCGGTTGAATCATTATAAAATGCAGGATAAGGGTTGATCTGTAGAAAGCTCAGGGTGCAAACCACCGGAATTCGATAAAGTAAGCGTTTCGCCCCGGCAGGGGCGGAAGAAAATCCCAACCCTGCCATCGAGCCATCTCTGCCTGCATTACCATCTGGTTTTTGGAACCAAGGATCATGCGCCGGTCATTGCATCTGCGTGGCGTGGCGATTTGCATGCTTTCATGGGTGGTATTGCGTGCACCCTTGGTGGCGTGCCGGAGGCCGTCGGTGGTGTTTCCGACCAGGTTCATTTGATGGTGGGACTACGAGCCACGCATTGCCTCTCCGATGTAATGCGCGAACTGAAGTCCGTTTCCTCACGATGGGTCCATGAGGCCCCAGGGCTCAGTCGTTTTGCGTGGCAGGAAAGTTACGGAGAATTCCCTGTGGGTCAGTCGCAGAGGGTTACTCTCCGGCGTTACATTGGCGAACCAGGAGGAGCACCATCGTACGCGCACGTCTCGCGAGGAATATCTCGAACTCCTCCAGCGACACGGAGTGGAGTTTGATGGTCGGCATGTGTTTTGATCCGTCGCCCCTGCCGGGGCTGATGTCATTATCGGTCGATATTCCGGTGGTTGGCACTACCGGCTAATTTCCGCAAGCCCTCCGGGCTGTCGGAGTCGCAACCCCAGTGGAAATAGCGAAGAACCTAAAATATCTACGCAAGCGAGAGGAGGACGGCAGAATACCGCAAACTTCTTTTTGTTCCCCCATCTCGGCGTATTTGCCCTGAGCGGCCACGCTCAACTCATACCAAGCCCAGCTTCATGCGCCCGGCTTCGGAGATCATGGATTGATTCCACGCGGGCTCCCAGACCAGGTCGACGGCGGCCTCGTCCACGCCGTCCAGCATGAGGACTTTTTGGCGGGCATCTGCAGCGATCGTTGGACCCATGCCGCAGCCGGGGGCGGTGAGTGTCATCTTTACATTCACCATGGTGGTACCGTTCTCGTTCTTTTCCACGAGGCAATCGTAAATGAGGCCGAGATCGACGACGTTGACTGGGATTTCAGGATCAAAGACCATCTTCAACTGGCCCCAGACGGCTTCTTCCAATGAGCCTACGACCGGGATTTTGGGCGTTTCCGGCACGGAACCGGGGGCGACGCCCAGAGCGTCTACGTCTTTTTCATCGATGCGTGCCAATCCGGCCTGGGTCGCGACGGTGTAGGTGCCACCCAGAGATTGGGTGATGATTACCGTGGTTCCGCTAGGCAGAACGATCGGGTGGCCGCTGGGGATTTGGATGGCATCGCAGTCGCGAAGGAGCGTGATTTCTCGGGAGTCTGACATATTTTTGAGTATTGAAGGGTTACGATTTTAGGGTGATTTTTACCGATTTCGGCGGTTGGAGTTGGTCCATGAGGGTTGGCGCGTTCGCGGACGTCGCGGTTGGCTGGGAGGTGCCGGGGGTGAGGGCATCGCGGAGCGCACCCTCGACGAGCTGTGCGCAATGGATTTTCATTGGCGGCAATGCTCCGAGCGGCGCAGAGAGGTCTTCCCCCGACATGGCGAGAGCTTCTTCAATGGTCTTTCCACGGATCATGTCGGTTGCCATGCTGGCTACCGCGATCGCTGTCTGGCAGCCAAACGTTTGAAAAGTTGCTTTGTCGATGACTTTGCGTCCGGCCTCATCACGAAATTTCACCCACATCCGGAGCATGTCCCCACAATCCGGGCTGCCGACGGTGCCTACGGCATCGGGGTTTTCCATTTCTCCGAGATTCCGGGGATTGCGAACCGCCTCGTCGATGCGTGATTGGAGATCAGAGTCGGACATAGGATTATTCTACGGTGTAGCGTGGCAGCGACGGGTCAACCTCGATGCTCCATGCATCAATGCCTCCACGCAGCGCCCGGATATTCGTAAACCCATGGCCGGAAAAATACGCCGCAGCATCGAGCACACGAGCGCCTTGGTGATCCAAGAGCACGAGGGTTCCATCCTTCGGCCAATGCCCCATAATTTCTTGAAGTAGTTCCTGAGAAAAGTGCTGCGATCCAGAAATCTGGACGGTGTCATATTCCTCGCGGGTTCGGATATCAAGCACGCGGACCTCTCCCTCGCGCCGTGCATTGGCAAGATCGCCGGGAGAAATGAGAATTTTGTCATCTTCCTCGCAGGCTTCTGTAACACGGGCCATGACTTCTTCAGGATCCAGTCCTTCGTTGCGTTCGCATACGCCTGTCAGTGTCTCATCGGGTCGGAATCCACAGCTGGAGCATCCGCCGATATGATAAAGCCGAAAAAGTGCTCGTTGTGCTCCGGGTAGCCGATGCAGCAGTTCGGCCATGGTGATCTGTGGATCGGTGGTGGCGGTCGTCATTAGTCTAAAAGTAGACACTCGCTGACGGGATGCAAGATGACATCTTAAGTAGATCGCTTAAATTCTTAGCTGGTCATCGGTGCGTATGTCCCATTAGAAAATTGGACGTGAACAGAAATGCGCTTTCGGAAGCAGTGGGAATCCTGATATTACTCGGGTTGGGGGTATTGGCTGCGTTATTTTGGTTTCCGCCCGCAGCGGTGTTTCTTGGAGGGGTGATTCTTTTTGTATTATACTTTTTCCGAGACCCCGAGCGCAAGGCTCCCGAGAACGATGATCTCGCCCTAGCGCCTGCCGACGGCAAGGTGGTGGCCATCCGCACGGGGGTGGAATCCGACTATTTTCAGAAACGCATGGTAACGATAACCATCTTTCTTTCTATCTTCGACGTCCATGTAAACCGGTCGCCGGTGCGCGGGAAACTCGTGTCGAGTGAGGGAAAAAAGGGGCTCTATCTGGATGCCAGAGATCCCCGTTGCTCGCGAAGGAATGCCAGTCGGCTCTGGATTGTCGATGGGGCAATGGGGTTGATTGGTATCCGGCAGATCACCGGGGCCATTGCGCGGCGGATTGTTCCCTGGTCTGGGGTGGGCGATGACTTGAAGCAGGGCGGGAAGTTTGGCATGATCCGATTTGGCTCGCGGACGGAATTGATCGTGCCGGAGGGCTCTAAAATCCTGGTGCACGTTGGCACTTCGGTGCGGGCCGGGGTGACGCCCATGGTTCATTTGGTGGATCCTATGCTTGATCCATGCGACATCGCGCACCCGGACATCGCGGAGGGCGAAGTAGACCCCGGGGTTTAGATCCTTTGGAACCTGACCTCATTGCTCATTATGGCCAACGGTGAACCAAAAATCTACCTACTGCCGAACCTGATGACGGCAGGGAATCTATTTTGTGGTTTCGCTGCGACGCTGAGGATCATCGAAGCATCGCTGCAGAATAACGTCGATGCCCTTGCGGGCGGCAAATACCACGAGGCCATTGCGTTTATTTTAGGAGCCTGCGTGTTTGATCTTTTGGATGGTCGCCTTGCACGTCTTGGCGGGCACGAAAGCCCGTTTGGACGCGAGTTTGATTCCATCGCGGACATTGTTTCGTTTGGTGTCGCCCCTGCGCTGCTGGTCTACGATATCGTGCTGCGCGATTTCGAACGCACCGGATGGGTGATCGCGTTTATATTTTTGCTGTGCGGGGCACTTCGGCTGGCACGTTTCAATTGCATCGCTGCGGCAGACAGCACGAGCTCTCACCGGGATTTCACCGGATTCCCCATCCCTGCTGCGGCCGGCGTCATCGCCTCACTCACGTTGACGATGCTGTGGGTGGATGAGGGGCAGCGGGAGATCGGTAATTGGAAATTTGTCCTCCCGGTGCTCATGATTTTTCTGAGTGGAATGATGTTTAGCCGCGTCAAATACCCGAGCTTCAAGGCAGTCAATTGGAGGACACAGCGGTCGATTCCAAAGTTTCTGGCTATCATTGTGATCCTCGCCTTCACCGCGTTGAACTGGGAGTGGATGCCGTCGATTTTGTTCGTCAGTTTTTTGGTTTATGGATTTGTGCGACCGTTCGTCTCGTTGAGATTTCGGCAACGCATCGAAGATGATGACGACGCCTCTCCGCCGGAAAACGATGCAGCTTGATTTCCTTTTTCGTGATCCAAAGCCGAAGACTCCGGATCCGCAGGCCGCCGAGCCACCATCGGAGCATAAACCTGCTGCGGCTCATGTCGCAGAAGATGCCACTGAGGTTGTGGCCGATTCGGCGCCACGGATCTTCACCATCTCTGAGCTCAATCGAGCGGTACGAGACGTGCTCGAAGGCACCCTTGGGGAGCTGTGGGTGCGGGGTGAGGTTTCGAATCACAGATGCCAATCCTCAGGGCATCATTATTTCAGCCTCAAAGACGCGAGCAGCCAGATCTCCTGTGTCCTCTTTGCTGGAACTGCGCGGCGCCTGCGTGGCTTGAAGCTGGAGGATGGCCGGGAGGTGCAGGCGTTCGGGCGGCTCTCGGTGTATGAGGCGCGAGGGCAATATCAGCTGGTTGTCGAGCGGATTCAAGAAGAGGGCCTGGGCGCTCTTCAGGCAAAGTTCGAGGCGCTCAAGGCGCGACTTGCAGCCGAGGGATTATTTGATTCTGACCGCAAAAAACCTCTCCCTCGCTTTGCGCGCACAATTGGCGTGGTGACTTCGCCGACGGGTGCCGCAATTCAGGACTTTTTGAACGTGCTCCACCGGCGCATGCCGGGAATCCGTGTGGTCATCGCTCCTGCCCGGGTCCAGGGCCGCGGGGCGGCGGCCGAAATTGCATCGGGGATTCGCGCGTTTCAGCCGACGGTGCGGGCGCCGGGTGTCCCGCCTGTGGACGTCATTGTTGTCACCCGGGGCGGGGGCAGCGCGGAGGACTTGTGGGAGTTCAACGAAGAATCTGTAGCGCGTGCCATTGCGGATTCTTCGATTCCGGTGGTCAGCGCCGTGGGCCATGAGATCGATTTTTCCATCGCTGATTTTGTGGCTGATCTCCGGGCGCCGACGCCGAGTGCGGCAGCGGAAATTCTGGCTGCGGATGGAGTTGAAATAATACGTGCTGTATCAGCGCAGGAACGCCGGTTACTTCAAACGGTGAACGCTCACCTCCGTCTGATCGCTGCGAATCTCTCCGCGCTGGAACGCGCGGGGTGGTTGAGGGAACCTCGGCGCAGGATCGAACAAACCACGTTCCAGATCGACGATGCGGATAGAAAAATCTCTCTTGCCATGCAGAGCCGGATCGACCAGGTCCGCCAGTTACTCGACCACTCCCGCAAGGTGCTTTTGATCTACAAGCCCGATGCAATGATTCGACGGACTCAGGAACGACTTGATCGCTACGAGAAAGTTCTGTGTGAGATCCCACAGCGTGGGATCATTGCTATGACGCAGCGCTTGAACCGTGCGGGTGATCTGCTTTGTGCGTTGAGCCCCGCTGCGACGTTGTCACGAGGCTTCACTATCACGACCGATGCCGCAGGAAACATCTTGCGAAGCGCAGAAAATCTGCGCTCTGGAGTGCCTATTGTAACCCGGTTTCCTGACGGTGAGGTATCGTCTTCGGTGCGCGGAGTCACGCGCACTTAGACCTTATCCGACCAATCGGCGCGGAGCGAGGTCTGCGAGTTGGAGTTCCAATCCGAGGTCACCGATGCGTGCCATGGAAAGGCCGGCCAGCGCGGGGGTCTCGGTTGCCATGAGTTTGAATACTTCCTCAATGGCATAGATCCCGTTGCTGCCGCTAACGGCTTGAATCAGGTCCCTGAGGACTTCCCAATCATCCCGGGCCTGACCAGGCGAAGCAGTGGCGCGGTTGAGGCGTTGGATCCTGCCTGCGAGGTTAATCATCGTGCCCCGTTTTTCGGAGAACCCGGCAGATGGCAATAGGACGGTTGCCAGCGCGGTTGTCTTATTTGGCAGGATTGACGTGACGATGAGTGCCTGCAGCTTGGCTAGATCCGTCTCTGGAATTCCGCATTCCGTCGCGTCTTCGCCGAGGACGACGAGTCCCTTGATGGCACCTGAGGCCACTCCGGCAGCGATCGCTTTTAGATTGGCGCCGGGTGTGCTTGGGGCAATTCCCAGAAGCTTTGCACCGGTGGTATTGGGGTTCCCGTCATCTGAAATCAAGAATCCATCACCCTCTTGCGGACGCGGCAGAATATCAATCAGGTCCGCCCCGAGTGCCTTGGCGAGCCTGCCGGTGAGGAATAATTCTTCGTTGGTCATGCGCCCCGATGCGATGACAGCCACCTCGCTCGCAGAAAGCCGCTTCAGTTGGCTGCCGGCAACTTCCAGAGCACGGGACCATTTGGGCTGGGCCTGATCGCCTTTGAGGATCGGCTCTTTGAGGCGGGTTTCATCGTTGAGGTAATGGAAATTGAGGCGGTGTGAATCGGGCATCCAGCACGAATTCACAAAATCATTCTCGCGGGGAGTGATGCGGTAGATGACGTTCTCGCGGCTTCCGATGAGGATGTTCGCTCCCAGTCCACAATTGACGTCGATGCTTTTCGTTTCCTTGAGGAACCAAACCCGCATCTTGAAACGAAAATCTTTGGACGTGAGCGCGCCCACGGGACAAATGTCTACCGTGTTGAGGGAATAATTATTGTCCAGCCGCTTGCCGGGATACACCGCAAGTGAGGTGTGGCTTCCGCGGTTCACGAATCCAAGCACATCGTCCTTTGCCACTTCTTGCATGAACCGGACGCATCGCGAGCACATGATGCATCGTTCGTCATCGAGCATGATATTTTTGCCGATGTCGACCCGCTTGGGCTTTTTGACTTTTTCTTCGATAAATCGAGACTCTCCCTTGCCGAACTCGACGCTAAACTCCTGCAATCGGCACTCGCCTGCCTGGTCACAAATCGGGCAATCGAGCGGGTGGTTGATGAGAAGAAATTCCATTACCCCGTTGCGGCAATCCTCGACGAGGGGTGACGATGTGCGCACTCCCATGCCTTCGGAAATATCTGTCGCACAGGAAATGACCGGTCTCGGGCTCCAATTCAGGAGAGGCTTTCCGTCTTCGCCGATCTCCGGCTTACGATCCGGTGTCATTTTCGGCATTGCCATCTCGACCAGACACATCCGGCAGTTGCCCGGGCTGCTAAGTTTTGGGTGGTAGCAGTAATGTGGGATGTATTTCCCGCTTTTCATGCAGGCCTCAATAAGGCGGGTGCCTTTGGGAAACTGTTTCCACTCACCGTCGACTTGGACGTTGAGCATCTGGACTTCGGTTGCCGTAGCGGTCATTTAAAAAAAAGGAGTTGGATTAAGTGTCTAAGACATTTCGATTCTCAGACAGCTGTCGATGCGAAATTCATACGACCGCAACCGTGTTGGCGCAAGGAAAACGAGACCGAAAGGCTGCGGTTGCCCTCCCAAAACATAATGAAAGTGCAATAACAATCGCGATTGTGTGTCGCGAATGACTTACGCATACTTGCCAGATGGACGGCGCTGAAAACCCAACGATTTCTACGGAGATTCAGGTGATGTATTACGACACCGATGCAGGTGGAGTGGTGCATAACATCGTGTATTTGCGCTTTATCGAACTCGCCCGGACGCAGCTTGCCATCAAAATGGGCATGAGTTTTGAGGAGGTCCGGAAAACCGGGGTTCACGCCGTGGTCACGCGGACGGAGATCGATTACAAAAAACCAGCGCTGCTGGGCGACACGCTAGTGGTCCATGGACGGATCGCAGAATTTTCACGCATTCGCTTCTGGTGCGCCTTCGAAGTCGTCCGACCATCTGATGGTGCGGTGCTCGCCGTGTGCCGCCAGTCGCTTGCACTGGTGCAAATGCCGGAGGGGCGGCCGCTGCGACTGCCGGATGGATTTCCCTTTGCCTTTTCTTCCAGTCCTTTGGCGTGATGGGGGACCTGTGGCGCAGCCGGGGGTGGCTGTGGTTGGCGGCGCTCGCGATGCTTGCGTTGGTTCTCCAACTGGGTTTCGCTGGGGTGGGAGCCCTTTATAACGAAACCGACGGACAGTATGCGGGCGCTGCCAAAATCATGGCGGAAGGCGGGGATTGGATAATCCCGGAAAACAATGGTATTCCCCGTCTGGTAAAACCGCCGCTGCTTTATTGGATGATGGCGACCTCGTTCCAAGTCGTGGGGGTAAACGAATTCGCAGCAAGAGTTCCCGGCGCATTAGCAGTAGTGGCATGGGTGTTGGCGACCGCGTGCCTGGTCACGACGTTGACCAAATCGCACCACACAGGATTCCTCGCGGGAATTGTCCTCCTGACCTCTCTCGGTTCAGCCACGCTGGCGCGGATTATCATGCCGGAGCCGATGTTCAGCGCCTGCATCGCGTGGGCGCTGTTCTGCGGGGTTAAAATGTGCACGTCGATTGGCCGACAGCCTGCCCAATGGGCGGTGGGATTCTGGATATTTGCGGCCATCGCATGCTTCACCAAAGGCTGGCACGGACTGATTTATCCGCTCGTTATAATCGTTGCTGCAGGCGCTTGGATTGGTCCGTGGCGCCACGGTTTGAGGCGCCTTATTTCTTGGCCGGGGATTCTCGCGTTTTTATTAATCTGCCTGCCATGGCATTTCGCCGTGGAGGCGCGATTCCCGGGATTCCTTCGAAATCTGCATTTTACTGAGCACATGGGCCATGTCGTGGGAACGGGTGCGCCCGCGACCAACTACTCCCCGGTTCCGCGCTGGCAGTTCCTTGTGCTTCATTTCGGGTGGTTTTTCCCCTGGTCCATCGCTGTGATATCCGGCTGGAAAAATGGACTTGTCCAGCTGTCAAAGCCGACCACAGCGCCCGCGGTGCGGTTTTTTGTGGTGTGGACTGCGGTTATTTTACTCTCTGTGATGTTTACTGGGCAGCGGCAAGACTATTACGCGATGAGCATGTGGAGTGCGTTCGCTGGAATCACAGCCATCGCCTTCGCTGCGGGATGGGCGAGGATTTCTCTGATCAGTGTGGGCATCGTTTGTTTGCTTGGGTTGATGGCGTCCGGAACGATGCTGCTGGTCGATTGGACGAACGGGGGAGGGCCCGCTGCGGTTGCGGACCGGGCCACAGCGTGGTCAACGCTCGCGGGACTAGACACAGGCCTTTGGCAATCGTTGGCCAGGGTCGGAGTCCTGGCTTTCGGCGTTACCACGGCGTGCATGGTTTGGGCGATTGTCCGTCGGAGCGCGGCATGGTGGGCCTTGGGCGCGGCGGCGGTCGTCTTTTCTGTCTGCGGGGTATTCGGGTATGCCCATTTGGCACCATACTTCTCCCTCGCTTCCATGGCGGTGACGCTGCGTAAGGATTTACCGGAAGATGCTATTCTCGTTTATGACGGCGGGATTGATACCGGGAGTAGTCTGCTATTTTATTCGGACCGGTCGATTCGGTTGCTGGGACAACGTCCGGAATTGGAGTTTGCGGTGCGCGAGTTTGGGATCGGGAGGGATCGATTCCTTTCTCAGGAGGAATTTGACGCCTTGTGGCAGGGCGATCAAGTGGTGGCGTTGATCACCGAGAGGGCCGCGCTCGCAGCATGGCCGGGTCACGTGATACCGCAAGTCGTGCAGCAATCCGGGACACAAGTGCTCCTTTTGAATTCCGGTAGTCGAGAGAGGTAAGCCTCAACCTTCGAGGTTGAGCGTGGGACGACGATCCGGATGCCACGGATTAACTGAGAAGCCGGTGGACTCGAGATCGGCGAGATACTCGTCGCAGAGTTGTATGAGAGCCGCGACGTTCAGGCGATGGTGGATCGGGGGGTATGGCTTTACGTTTTTAATTCCCAACCGAAAAAGCCGCGACGCCGGACGCAACCGGCGACCATCGATGCGATGGTCGGGCGCCAGAAATTGTTTACGGAGATGCACAAAAGCGCCGGCAATCTGGATCAGGCCTCGAAAGAAAGCCTCATCCGACCCCGCGTCCTGCAACCAGAGATGCTCGAGCACGTCGTGCGCTTCGTAGTAATCCCCGCGGTTGAAGCAGGTGAAGTAGCCGACGTAGCAGGGGTGCAGGTCCGCTCCGACAGCTCTACCGTCCAGCTCACGGACAAACGCCTCCATGCGGTCGAACTTTTTCATCACCTGTGAAACTACCAGATCGCGCGCGGTCCGTCCATTCGCAGGATGATATGGATTCCATCGCAGGCCTCTGCTACGTTCGCCCCTATGTCGAAAAGTCATTGGCTGGTAAAACAGGAGCCCGAGGCGTACCCGTGGGATCAATTTGTCGCAGATGGTGGCACTGCGTGGACCGGGGTGCGGAATTATCAGGCGCGCATCAATCTGCGTGCCATGAAAACTGGGGATCGCGTACTTTTTTATCACAGCGGAGGAGAACGGGCAGTCATTGGGACTTGTGAAGTCACGAAGGAAGCGTATCCCGATCCGACCAGCGAAGATGGCGACTGGGTGTGCGTAAATCTGATTCCAGTGAAAAAATTGCTCACCCCTGTCGCATTGGCCTGCGTGAAGGCAGAGCCATCGCTGGCCAATATTGCACTCGTCCGGCAATCCCGGCTCAGCGTCATGCCGCTCGGTGCTGAGGATTTCAAAAAACTGGTCGCTATGGGCGGTCGCAAAAAGTAGCGACTTCCGCGGTCGAGGAGAGCGACTACTGGGCAAACTACGCGACCAGATCGTACACTTGCGTGCCGGTGACGATGACATCCTGAAATGTTCCCGCAGGATGGTCCTCGGTGAGAATAACTTTACAGTCCACTTCCGGCGCGTCGTGCGGGGTGCGAGCAATCCGCGGAGATTCCACCAGGACGCGCAGGGTTTGCCCGATTTGGGCCGCAGCGACTTCTGCGGCGATCTTCTGCTGGAGACGCATGGCGTGGCGGTGACGGCGGTTTTTGGTGGCGGCCGGGAGTTGGTGTTCCATTTTTGCCGCACGGGAACCATCTTCCTGCGAATAGTTAAAGATCCCGAGACGTTCGAAGCGGACGCGTTCGATGAACTCCATGAGCGAATCAAAATGGGTATCGGTTTCGCCGGGAAAGCCCACAATGAAGGTCGTGCGGATGGCGAGTCCCGGAATTCCTGCCCGGAGGCGCAGAATGAGATCCTCAATGTGCTGCCGGGAGGTTTCGCGGCGCATGGTTCCGAGCATTTCCTCGTGGATGTGCTGTAACGGCATGTCCACATACGGGACGACCTTCGGGTTGCGCGCAATTGCTGCAATCAGCTCATCACTCCAATGGGCCGGGTGCGTATACAGCAGGCGCACCCAAAATTCACCTTCGATCCCGGCAATTTGATCGAGCAGCCGGGTGAGCGTGGGACCGCGGGACGAATCCACGGGCTGACGTGGTCCTGCCTTTTGTTCCCACAGGTCCATTCCGTAGTAAGTGGTATCTTGGCTGATCAGATTGATCTCCCGCACTCCGGAAGCCACTTTGTCGCGGATCTCGCGCACTACCGAATCAATAGTCCTGCTCCGGTGACGACCCCGCATTTGCGGAATCACGCAAAAACTGCAGGGATGATTGCACCCCTCGGCAATCTTCACGTACGCGGTATGTTGGGGCGTGAGTTGGAAGCGCGGGGTATCGTAGTCCGGGATGTATTTTGAGCCGCGCGTCACCAAATCGAGCACGCTTTGGTTGGCCTCATTGTTAAATAGATCGGCTAAAATTTCACCTGTTTTGGCGACCTGATCCAGCCCGATGAACGCATGGACTTCGGGCAGTTCCTTGCGCAATTCGCTCGAGTAACGCTGGGAGAGACAGCCGCTGACGACTAACTTTTGGCCGTCTCGCAATTTGGCTCCTGCATTCAGGATGGCATCGATCGACTCCTGCTTGGCGCTGTCGATGAATCCGCAGGTGTTGACGACAATGACATCCGCCGAATCTGCATCAGAGGTGATTTCAAATCCATGCATCGCCGCATCGCCGAGCATGATCTCGGCATCAACGAGGTTTTTGGCGCAGCCGAGACTGATCATTCCCACGCGACGATTGGAACGCGGGGCTGCTAATGGATTGGATGGCATGGTTGGAAGCAATCGGGTCGGAAATTAATTGTTTGGCTCGGAGCTCTCCCTCGGAGCCGGTCCAAGGAGGAAGTTGACATCGTCTGCAAAGGTATCTCCTGCGCTCGCGGCTGCCTGCGGCTTCTGCGTCTCCGCCGGAAGATCCACTGGTTCCGGCTCAGGGAGCGTGAGTTCGGGCGATTGCGACGTGTTTTGCAACAATGGCATCTCAGAGACGGTGATGGAAATCGAACTCTGAAAGGCGGCGGATTGCACCGTTTCGGCGCCGGGCGGTATGACCGGTAAACCAGTGGTTGGCCCCGGCTCCGCAGTTGCTTCCGTGCCCTCGGCACTCGTAGTGATCCGCGGGATCATGACAGCAAGATAGATTCCGATGCCCAAAGCCGTCACGGAAACCATCACCAAAAACAGCGCGATTAGGGTAATCACGAGCCGTTTGCGCGGATTCAGCGATTGCTTGGGTTCATGGCGAATCGTCGGGAGGACATTGGACGCGCCGTGGATGTATTGGTAGTTTTCCGCGCCCGGCAGCCCTTGTTCGGGCAAGTATTCATCGAGATCCTCGCGAGGGATGCCGAGGTATTTTGCGTATGCAATAAGGAACATCCGAGCATAGCTGGCGTTGGAGAGTTCGGAAAAATCATCCTGTTCAATTTCTCGAAGTCTCTGCGCGCGGATACGGCTCTCCTTTGCTGCGAGTTCGATCGGAATGCCAAGGCGCTCGCGCTGGTCGGCGAGCATGGCTCCGATGGTTCGTTTTGGCTGAGCAGAAGATTTCATGGTAGCGAATCGAGATCGATTAGGATTTCACGGTCTTTGGCGCCCTCCTTGGGCCCGAGGATTCCACGCTGCTCGAGGATATCCACGACTCTGGCGGCGCGTCCGTATCCGAGTTTTAACCGGCGTTGCAGCATCGATGTCGAAGCTCTCTGCTCTTGGCGAATAATTTCAAGACATTTTTCGATCAATTCCTCTTCAGCGTCAGATACCTCGTCTTCAGGGACGGATTCGCGCGAGAGTTTCTCGTGGATGCTAGGTTCAAATTGGGGAACTCCCTGCGCAGCTGCATATTCGACGACTTTGCGGATTTCCTCATCGGTCACCAGCACGCCTTGCGAACGCAACAACTTGGAAGTTCCGGGAGGGAGATAAAGCATGTCGCCCTGGCCGAGGAGCTTCTCCGCACCATTTTCATCCAGAATGACACGGCTATCGATTTTTGATGCAACCTGAAACGCGATGCGACTGGGGATATTTGCCTTGATGATGCCGGTGACCACGTCAGCCCGTGGCGTCTGGGTGGCAACAATCATGTGGATCCCGGCTGCACGGGCCATCTGAGTGATCCGCGCGATGGCGCTCTCGACATCCGCCGGAGCGGTCTGCATGAGGTCGGCCAGTTCGTCGACGATCACGACGATGTAAGGCATTTGCTCGGGAATGATGAGATCGTCGTCGCGGGGCACGCGGATTTTTGGGAGCTGCTCCTCTTTAATCTCGGCGGTGTCGAGACCTTCTGGTCCGACAGGATCGGTGGCGGCAACCGGTTCCTCGCCTTTGGCGGCTGCTTCCGCGTCGAGCTCCGCCTGAGTCTTCGGCTTTGGACGGCTGTTAAACCCTGCGACATTGCGGACCCCGCACTTCGCGAAGACACGATAGCGGGTTTCCATTTCATCAATGACCCAGCGCAGGGCAAGCAGGACTTTTTTTGGATCCGTGACCACCGGTGTCACAAGGTGTGGCAATGCGTTGTAGATCTGCATCTCGACGACCTTCGGATCGATCATGATGAACCGGAGTTGCTCCGGGGTGAATTTGAATACCAGGCTGGCGATGATGGCATTGATGCATACGCTTTTGCCGCTTCCCGTCGTTCCCGCTACGAGGCAATGGGGCATTTGCGCGAGATCTGCGATGATCGCCGTGCCGTAAACATCCTTGCCGAGAGCAAGCGGAAGACGGGCTTTGCTGTTCGTCCATGCGTCGGTCTCGAAGAGCTCGCGCAGGGTTACTTTGACCTTATTGGAATTGGCGATCTCAATGCCGACCGTGTCTTTGCCAGGAATGGGAGCGATGATGTTGATGCGCTCGGCACAGGTGGCCCGGGCGATGTCGCGTTCCAGTGCGCTGATCCGATCCACGCGCACGCCCTTCGCAGGATAGAGCTCATAGCGTGTGATTGTCGGGCCCTTGGTGATGTCACCGGGGCTTGCGGTGATAGCGAACTGCGCAAGCGTATCGATGATGATATCCTGGGTGGCTTTCAGCTCCCGGGGGTCCGCAGGGGCTCGGTCGTCATCCTCTGCGGGATCCAGCAAATCGAGGGATGGTAACGTGTAGTTGTCGATCTTGACTTCACTGAGGCCGGATTGGATTTCCGGTTTTGCCTTCGCTTTCGCCCTTGCCTGAACCTCTTCTAGTGTGGGTTTACGGGGTGGAGGCGGGACGGACGCATCGATGATTTTTGGTTCAGGAAACTTTTCGCGTTCAGGTTCTGGTGTGGGTTCCGGGTTGGCGATACCCTTTTTCCGCATCGTTTTGGTGATCCGCTCGGATTGTTTCTCCAATTCTTTGTGGCGTGCTTCGAACTGCTCCC
>JBDNGG010000593.1:0-3929 GCA_041689405.1 Terrimicrobiaceae bacterium
CCTATGGCACGTCGGTGGCCTTGGCGGCGCCGACCACGCTGTTGGCCATTGGAAAGGAGAAGAATCTTGGGATTCGGGACCCCCGTCAAATCTTTGATCCCAAAAAACGAATCCTCACCACAACCTTCCTTCTCAAAGAGTCGCGCGGGAGCGTTCCCGCAAAAATCAAAGTCACCAGTTTTTTGACCGACGAACATCTGCTGGTCGAGCGCTACGAGTTGCTGCAAGCGCCCGAAAGCGGTTTTCGGCTGGGTTTTCGACTCGTGTCGCCGGACGCCACCGACCAGTGTGAACTTCCTGTTTATCCTCAAAAGCTTGAGGCGGAAACCATGGGCCGGGGATTTCGCTTCACGTATTCTTACGAGTCACCGGAAATTTACGACGGCGCCGCCGCGACCTGGACGGATGCCACGGGCGGCGAGATCGCAAATGAAAATGGCCAACCGGCGATCGATTGGACGCCGCTGATTGAAGAGGGCCAGGCGGTGACCCATTATGTGGCGGTGGTTGATTCCTATGATGCCCCGGACTTCTGCCAGGAAATCGACCGCTTGGTGGAGAAGACACAGAAGGTGGGGTACGAGGGAATTTGTCATGAGCACATCGAGCGGGTGCGCGCCGGCGACCAGACAGCCCGGATCGACCTCCCGGAAAAAGATCTCGGATACCTCTACGACTACTCGCAGTATATTCTGGACGCCTCATTTGATGCGGAAAGCGGGTTTCTTCCCATGGGAATTCTCCCATGCTTGTGGCAAAACAGCATGTTTTGGGATGCCTCGTTCGCGTCCATGGCATGGCTGGGTTCCAATCGGGTGGACAAGGCAGCGAAGCTGTCGCAGTTCTATCAGAACAAACTCCCTGAAGCCCGGCGGTTGGCTGAAAAGATGGATGGCGTCGGGGCGCGTTTTGCTTGGACGACAAGTCGGGAGCATTTTGAATTAAACCCGGAGCGAGTGGTGCAGTTCCACAATAATGCCGTCATTGCGCTGCAATGTCTGCAGGTTCATCGGTTTAGCGGTGACGAGGGATTTCTTAAAGACTCTATTGAGGTGATCGAGCAGGCCCTGATGTTTATCACCGAGCGGTTGGTGCAGATCGAAAATGGCACGGCTAGCCTGCGGGCCTGTGCGGGTCTGGATGAGTCCACCTCCGATTTGAAGGGAACGGACACGTGGACGGCAGCGACGTATGCGAAGGCCCTACAAGAATATCTCGAAGCCTGCCGGAAGCTGAAGAGAACACCCTTTCAGGAAAATCTGGACGAAGTTGCTGCCTTGGTGCTCAAGGCCATGGAGGATAATGTGGATGCGCAGGGAGTCTTGCAATCCTTCGCGGGGGGAAGGACTCCGCACTGGGGGTCTTTAATTTACCACCTCTTTCCAGACCATTCCTCCCGGGATCAGACGTTGGCGGCCTTGTCGCAATACGACGCTGAGCTGGATTCGTATAATTCTCATGGGGTTGTTGGCTATCGCTGTCGTGTCTTCACTTGGACAGAATTTTGGGTGGCGCGATTGCTGGCTGCGGCCGAACGTCGCGAAGGCTGGGAACGCTTGCGTCAGTGCTCAAAATTCACGGATGGGTTTGGCAGCATTCCTGAGCGTGTTTTCTATCGGGGCGAGTTGCTCAAGCTTCCCTTTCTCTCTGCGCATGCCGCCTACATCTGGGCTCTGAATTCCCTTCTGGTCAATCGGCAGGGCGACCGGCTGGCGGTCTTGACCAACCTTCCCGCCGGTTGGACCACCGTGTCCGTCGAGAACCTCACCACCCCGGATGGCCTTAAAGTCTCGGCCAGTCTCCGAGAGAACAACATCACCCGCGTGGAGATAGTCAACTTACACCAAGAGACGCGCCAAATCGATCTTCTGTTGCCAGGTGAGCCACCGCAGCGCATCTCTTTGGCTGCCGGTGAATCATTTTTCCGGAAGAGCTGAGATCGTTCCACGCTTACGGAAAGAATATTCACGCCCAATAAACCGCAATACCCGTTCCGAAGAAGTCACGACCGGCGAATTTAAACATCCCATCAAAAACCACTGAAATGATCAAAGATCACGAAAGAATACTTTTTCAAGGAGACTCCATTACCGATTGTCGTCGCGACCGCGAGGCAGCTGCCTCGCCGAACAATATTCACGCGCTCGGCCAAGGATATGCCATGATGGCGTCAGCTCAGATCCTTAGTGCAAGGCCTGGCGCGGATCTTCAATTCTTCAACCGGGGCATAAGCGGCAACCGCGTGGTGGATCTCTCTGCCCGCATCAAGTCCGATTTGATCAATCTCGCACCGGATGTCGTCAGTATCCTGATCGGAGTAAATGACACCTGGCATGGACAAAGACATCAGAATGGCGTGAGCGTTCCGAAATATGAGCGAGTATATCGCGAATTGTTGGCGGAAGTGCGCGAAGCGCTGCCCCGGGTGCGGTTCGTCCTCGGCGAGCCTTTTGTGCTCAAATGCGGAGAACTGGTTACGGATGACTGGATCGTAGAAATTGATCAGAGACGATCGGTGGTGGCCGGGCTGGCTAGTGAATTCGATGCGACATTCATTCCCTTCCAATCAATTTTTGACGAGTGCGTCACACTGGCTTCGCCTTCTCACTGGGCGGCGGATGGTGTCCATCCTTCTGCGGCAGGTCATCAAAGAATGGCTGATGCTTGGGTAAAATATATGAATGCCTTCGACATTCCACGAGGTCCATCTCCAGAAGGCGAGTCTCACAATTCCGAAAAAATTTAGATTGGGCTTTACCGAAAGTCCGATCTTGTTATTTGCGAAACAGCACAAGATATCAGATGAAAATTACTCGCATAGAAACCGCAAGAACTCCCGACGGACAAGGTTTACTCGCCTGCCGGGTTTTCACTGACGAAGGCCTGGTAGGCCACGGTGAAACCTATTCTCAGCCTGGCGCCGTTGAGGCGATCATCCATGACTGGATGATGCCGCGCCTACTAGGAGCAGACGCTTTAAACATCGAAGGCCATTGGCGTTTTCTTTACGAACGCGCCGCCAATATCGGCGCCCGGGGTGCAGAATTGCGGGCGATTTCTGCGATCGATGTGGCGCTTTGGGACCTCAAGGGAAAAGCGGCCGGAATGCCTGTGTGGCAACTGCTCGGCGGCAGGGCGCAGGATAGTGTGCGCGTTTATAGTAGCATCGGCTACGGCGAACAAATTGCGAACAAAAATGGGCAATGGCCTGGATACGGTCAGGTCGGCGAGAAGGAACCACTGAACGATTATTGGAACGCAATTCACGAGCCGGACGCGTTCGCCAGACAAATGGTTGAGGAGGGAATCGAAGGCGTAAAACTGTGGACGCTAGATTTTGCGGCTCACAAATTGAACGGTAGTCTTTATGTGACTTATCAGGATCTTGAGGAAGGTTTGAAGCCTTTTTTCGCCATTCGTGATGCGGTGGGAGATCGGTTGGAGCTCATTCTGGACGGTCATGGGTTTTTCCAATTACCTATGGCTCTGCGAATCGCGGAAGCAATGCGGCCCGCTCGACCACTTTGTTTGGAGGATGTTATTCGGCCGGATTGCGTGGATACCATACGCGATTTTCGTGATCGGGGAGGGGTGCCAATTGCGGTTAGCGAAATGATGATCGGGCTCGAGGACTATCGTCTGGTTCTAGAAAAGCGCGCGGCGGATTATATTATGATCGATCCGACATGGGTGGGGGGAATCTCGCAGACGCTGAAAATCACAGATCTCGCGCAGGCCTATAATCTTCCGGTGATGATGCACGATTGCACTGGCCCGCTCACGCTGCTCGCCGGAATCCATGTGGGTATCGCCCGAGCGAACGTCGCGTGGCAGGAAACCGTGCGCCGAAATTTGAGGGTCACCTATCCCAAACTCATTACTCACCCGATCGAGGTTTCGGGAGGTCGTTGCCTCGCTCCCCAACGGCC
>JBDNGG010000594.1:0-5120 GCA_041689405.1 Terrimicrobiaceae bacterium
AAGACCTCGATATATCGGAAAAATTTTGCCGACAAGCCGATCATTTTTTCTACAAAGCCCCCGGATAACTTGTGCTTTCCGGCCCATGCGGGCAGCCATGGGGTTTTGCGACCGAAGACCATCTGCAGACCGAGGATGGCCAACAAAATCCCAAACGGGGTGCTGTATCCCGCAGCGGGTATCGGCAGCGCGCTCGGCAGCGAGAGGATCACCAATAGGAGGCCAAACCCGCGATCTCCGATACGTTGGAAGACATTTGCAATACTGACATCGGCGCCCGATTCGTCGCGGGCGATTAGTTCACGCAGGGTGGTGGACAGACTCTCTTTACTCATGGCGCGCCACTATTCGGAATCTCCGGGTGAGGAACAAGGGATTTCGAGAATCAATGCTCGGGGGCGCCTTCGATCGTCAAGGCCTCCGATGCATCCTCGGGCTCCCGCACCGCATCGATCATCTTCTGCACGCCTTCACGAGGTGCTGCAAAAAATGGTGTCAATGTGAGTGTGACGATGAAATTCAATGCCATACCTAACGCGCCGATTCCTTGCGGGTTGATCGGCATCGGGAAGATCCCAAAATCCATGGGCGCTTCTTTCATGAGGCTACAGCGAACAATGTACCACGCAGTAAACGTGATTCCGACGATCATTCCCGTCACCGCGGGCACGGTGCCCACGCGTTTATTGAAGATGCCGAGTACGATGGCCGGGAAGAAGCTTGCCGCTGCCAACCCAAAGGCAAACGCGACGACCTCACTCACGAATCCAGGCGGATAAATACCAAAAATGCCGGCAATAACGACTGCGACGCCAATGGCCGCGCGCCCGACGAGCAGGCGTTGTTTTTCCGATGCCTCCGGTCTCAAGATTCGGAAATACAAATCATGTGCAACGCTGGACGAAATGACCAGCAGGAGCCCGCTCGCGGTAGATAGCGCGGCGGCAAGTCCGCCCGCTGCGACCAGGGCGATGATCCAGTTGGCAAGCTCAGCCATCTCCGGCGTGGCAAGCACGATGATGTCCCGATCCGGGCCAGAGAGGCCCAGTTCGTTAAGAATGATTCGGGCATCAGCACCAGCCGTGCCATTGGTATCCAGCCAACGCTGGTGATCCATTTTGATCTGCCCGAGCTCTGCCGCAGGAATTGCCCCGGCGCGGAAGATTTCATTGTCTTTGCCAGCGGAGAACCGCAGGCGGTCATCTCCGTTATCGATCCAGAGAATCAACCCGGTCTTTTCCCAACTGGTAAACCACCCCGGCATCTCGGTAGCCGGGCGGTCATTGAGCGTAGAAATCATGAAATACCGCGCAAATCCTGCCGTCGCTGGTGCCGTCACATAAAGAAATGAGATGAACAAAATCGCCCAAAATCCACTCCATCTCGCAGCTCGCACATTTTTTACCGTGTAAAACCGTACGATTACGTGTGGCAATCCCGCGGTGCCGACCATGAGTGACAGTGCTACCAGGGCGACATTCCATTTATCCCAAGCCCCCACAAAGGGCACCGTGTAAGAGCCAAATCCGAGTTCCGCTGAGATTTCGTTTAGCTTTGTCAGCAGCGACACGCCAGCCGTGCCAGCCACCTCAGGCAGGAGGTCTGCGCCGAGTCCGATCGACGGGAGCGGTTCACCAGTGAGCTTGATGCTGATGGCAATCGCAGGAACGAGAAAGGCTGTGATGAGAACCCAGTATTGGGCGACCTGCGTCCAAGTGATACCCTTCATTCCACCGAGCGTGGCATAGACGAAAACGATCGCCATTCCGATCACGACACCCACGTTGATATCGACGTCGAGAAATCGGCTGAAAACCACTCCCACGCCGCGCATTTGGCCGGCAACGTAGGTGAAACTCACAAACAAGGCGCAGATGACGGCAACCAGTCTCGCAAACTGCGAGTCGTATCGATCTCCCACAAAATCTGGCACCGTGTAGTGACCAAATTTCCGCAAATACGGCGCCAGCAATAGCGCCAGCAAGACAAAGCCGCCGGTCCAGCCCAGCAAATAAACGCCCCCGGCATAACCCATGGTCGAGATCAACCCTGCCATCGATAGAAACGATGCGGCGCTCATCCAATCCGCTGCCGTAGCCATACCATTGGCAACCGCAGGCACTCCCTGCCCGGCCACATAAAATCCGCGGGTGTCCTTCACGCGGCTCCACCAAGCGATGCCAAGATAAACCGAGAAACTTATCCCGACCATGATGAGGGTGTAGGTCTGGATGGTCATCGCGGCTCCTTTTTCACCTTACCAATGATTGCGTCCATCTCGTTGCGGTGTTTTTTATCCAACCCGTTCATGAGAACGCAGTAGGCAAGCACGATAAAAACAAAGACCATGATCGCGCCCTGATGGGCAAACCAGAATCCCAGAGGGTAGGAAGTTCCCGGCAATGTGTAGGCATTCAGGACATCGGCAAAAACAATCGCGCATCCGAAACCAACCGCCGCCCAAACGGCCAGAAGGCCGCTCATGATGCAAAGATTCGTTCGCCAGTAGCGCCGCTTGCTTTCGGCAAGCCGCGCGGCGGCATCGGGGGATAATGTGGGATGGGACACAGGATTTGTTTGGGGGTCGTGAATATGCATAGGTCCACGCACCTTGGCAATCAAGCGCACAGAAAAAGAAATATCTCACTGGCGCGCAACGCATGGAATTCCGTCGCGACAACTCGGCAGTGGTTGCATAGAGTGCAACCACATCACGCATCTCATGGAAAAAATTATCCAATCGATCAGCCAAAAGCTAAATATCCCAGAGTCGTCTGTCCGCTCGGGACTGCAGGTCCTGCTTCAATTTATCCGCGATAAATCCAAGGGCACCCAGATCGAGCCCCTCTTGGAAAAGATCCCCGGCGCGCAGATGCTGTTGAATACTCCCATGGAAGCTCCAGCTGGCAGCCCTGGATTATTGGGCGGCTTGCTCGGTTCGGCGGGGTCGATGTTTTGGGGCCAAGCAGGAGATATCGCGAAGGTTACCGGCCGGTTACAAGAGGTTGGCATCGACGTTGCAAAAATCATACCGTTTGCGGAAACATTTGTGGATCAGGCTCGCGATGCATTGGGACCGGACGTGATGAAGCAAATTTACGAGCAGATCCCTGCCTTGAAGACATTGGACAAGTCTCAGACGCGATAGCCATTTCTGTCCTCGCATGCGGGCTATCCCCACCGGCATGCAAAAGTTGGTCCGCTCTTTACTCCGATGGAGTGATGCCGGGCCGTAGGCTGCTCGCATCTGGCCCGCTGTTTCCGTAGTCGTATGACGACCATCGAAAAACTTTTCCGTGATCTAGTGCTGATCCGTTCCGCGTATCGCACGGGGGATTTTACCTCGGGCGAAGTAAAATCGGGAGATCTACCGACGCATTCGTACTCAGATCGATCCAGTGCTGGCTCTGGCTGCGAGACGAGGAAGAGGCGGTTTCCATAGCGGCGCAGATGGTGGGGCGACTCGATCTTCCCCTGGCCGGGGTGCCATTTGCTGTAGCCGATAATATCGATGCCTCTGGCATAGCAACCATGGCAGGGTGTTCGGATTTCACATAGTTCCCGGAGCAGTCCGCCTCCGTAGCTCAAATGATAGAAGCCGCCGGAGGGGTCTTGATTGGCGCGACGTGCTTGAGCCCATTCGGTGTCGGCCGCTCTGGCGTGCATTCGACTCCGGCGAACCAGAGTCCGATTCATAGCATCTACAGTTCGGAATGTATCGCCGACGTTCTATCCGCAGGAGCGGCGCTGGTCGTTGCCTCGAGCTTCGTCAGTTTTGCCCTCGGGAAGGACACTTGTGGCGCTGGCCAGGTGCCTGCTGCTTACAATCACCTCGTGGCAATCAAACCCGGGCAGGGGATCGTGAGCACGCGGGGCTTTGTGCCGGGATGCCGTTCGCTCGAATGCGTGAGCCTTTTAGCAACCTGCGTCTCAGATGCCGCCTCGGTTCTCGATGTGCTTGTGGACGAAGATTCGGAGGATCCTTGGTCCCTGCGGCCGCAGAGTCCGATGCGATTTGCCCGACCGTTCCGGTTTGGAGTTCCCCGAGAGGATCAACTGGACTTTCATTCAGATCTGGACGCTGAAATCTGCTTCCTTATGGCGATTGAGCGTTTGGAGGGGCTCGGAGGAATCTGTGTCGATGTGGACTTTTCTCACTTTCAGGAAGCCACCCTGCTTGCAGACTCCGGGGCTTGAGCGGCGGAACGGTTTGGCGAGGTCGGAGAGTTTCTCGAATCCCATTCCTGATCCGTGGATTCGTCTGTGGCGGACTTTTTGCTCAGCGGCAAATCGGTGAATGCAGTGCAGGGTTTTCATGCGACCCACCAGCAGGAATTCCTCCGGAAAAAAACAGCTGAGGTGTGGCAGCGGATTGATGCTGTGGTCGTTCTCACAGTGCCAACAATTTTCACTCCCGCGTATGCCAAAGAGCATCCCAATGAGGTCAACGCCGCGCTCGGATCGAACCTCGCCTATGTAAACCTATTGGATTTATCGTCGGTAACCGTCCCCGTGGGCTTCAGGACGGATGGCATTCCCGCTACTCTTACCCTTGTCGCTCCCGCATTTTGTGAGTGGGAAATGTGCAGACTGGCAAAAATGATCGCAGGGAAAGCGCTTTCGATAAAAAATCAAAAGCTTCCGCAGCATGTCTGGTTGCGAATATTGCAGCTCCCATGTGCGTGGGAAATGTGCGCCTCAAGGACGGCCGGTTCGTCAAAGGATTCTCCTGTAAGGAAGACGCGACACCCAGGGCGGCCCCGATATCAGCATTCGGGGGTTGGCGCGGGTTTCTCACCTCGTTGGGTCAAGCCTGAGCCCGCGAGAATGCTTGACCCTACGACGCAGAGAGCGTTTATATAACGGCCTGCCTGTGGTAATTCCGCAGTCACAGTTTCGGGCCGTAGCACAGCTTGGTAGTGCGCTTGAATGGGGTTCAAGAGGTCGTGGGTTCGAATCCCGCCGGCCCGATTCTTTGTGATAAACGACTTACAGATAAATCAGATTTCTGTAAAAAATGAAAGTGGCACACGCTTGCCACTTTTGCGGCGGAAGTTTGGCCATGTGCGCCTGTGTTTCCGGTTATTCTGCGCCACCCTCAGCGCGCGTGCGAGGGGCAT
>JBDNGG010000595.1:0-2072 GCA_041689405.1 Terrimicrobiaceae bacterium
AGAAAGTGATCGCCCAGCAGGTGGAAACGGTCTTCCCGCAGGCCGTGAGAATAGGTGTCAATACCGTGCCGGACATCTATCAGAATTCGACCGAGGAAAACGGCTGGGTGCAACTCGCTACCGACCTCAAACCCGGCGAGCACGTCCGTTTGATCGGCGAAAATGAGGAGTCCACCGAGGAGGTGCTTGAAGTGCGCGACGGTGCTTTTCGAACCAGCTACAAACCAGCAGAAGGAAAATTGTTCGTTTATGGTCGTCAGGTTCCGGATTTCCGAACCGTCGACTACGACGCGATCGCGATGCTGAACGTCTCCGCAACCCAGGAACTCGCGAAAAAAGTCGAGGAGAAGGAATCCCGGATCGCCGAATTGGAAGCTCGCCTCACTGCGCTCGAAAAACTGATTCAAGCCGGCAACTGAGGCACCCCCCTCAACAAATTTCTAACCGACATTCTTATGAAAAGGATTTCACGCGATCAGGGAGCCAAGCGCCCGACATGGACGACGCATGTGCTGTTAGTGCTGGGGCTAGGAATGATTTCCCCGCTTCAGGCGCAGTATGAAGTGAAAAGCGGAGCCTACAACCGGCTCAGCGACCGCGTCCCGCAAAATAACACCGCGCGGATCGCGCCGGTGGGGCCGGGCGTGACACCCAGCGGCGACCCGACGATCACTCCGCAGTATTCCAACGTCGTCGAGACCTCGGCCAGTGCAGGGCCGGTTTCCACGCCCACGGGCTACCCGTCCAGCATCGTCTCCGGAGCGGGAGTGATCCTCAAGCATGCCAGCGTAGGCACCACCTTCGCATCCGGGGTGCCGCGCTATTTCTTTGGTGATGAGATCAAGCCGCCGACGACTATCGTCAATCTAGCGGGTGTGCAAACCACCATCACAAATCCATCGACTTACTGGCGCATGGAACCCGTGCGCCCCGGTGAAATCCTGACCAATCCCAGCGGTGCGCAGCCGCTGGATTACAAGACCGGCACCTTGGCCACCGTGCCTGGATTGGCAGATGGCATCCTGGCTACGTATTATTACAGCCCGCACGCAAGGCGGGTTTACGCCCACACGCCGGGAACCGTGGAGGTCACTTGGCGATCCGCCGTGCCGGATAGCAGCAACAACTACGTTTTTTACAAAGAACGTTTCACCGTCTCCTCCGCCACCTCGACGGCTATCCGTACCATGTTCTGGACGGAAAAAGGCTTCAACGGCCCGCGCGTCGTCATCCCGTCTGGTAAAATCGTTACGGTCAACCCGGTTTTCAGCAATGTCTTCCCAGCGACTGTCCCGACGGAATATGTCGTTGTCGGCAGCTCCGCAGCAGACCCCAACGCGCAGGCCACGACGGTCTTGCGGACTCTCTGGTATGAGAAAAACAACGGCCTCGGGGAGCTTCACGCCTACAACCTCGAAGGCCGGGTTTTTGTCGAGTATCTCGGTGCCCTGCGTCAGGATGGCAGTCACGAATTCCTCGGCGCGGACATCATCAATGTGCAGCAGTCCCTGCAACCCAATACACTCACCGTCGAGCTGGGGATGGAGATTCGCCCGCAGCCGGATGAGAATTTGGCCGCATCGCCAGTCACCACCAGCAACGCCTCACAGGCATCTTATTATGGCTCCAATCCGCGCCCGGATGGTTCTTTGGCCTATTTCGCTGAGCGGGAAAATGATATCGAGGATCGCGTCACGTTCTACTGGATGGAGACTCGGGATGCCGCCGTTTCTCTAGATCCTGCGAAGTCCCCGGGCTTGGCGCTGAACTGGCCAAAGTATCTGAACAAATATCTGCAAATCTGGTCCCCGGATGTGACTCGTTTTGCGCATTACACAGTGGATGCCGGAGGCAGCTCCATCGCCACTGGCACTGGTTTGAAATTCGAAGGCGGAAAAGTCCCCACCATCATTCATCAGGATTCACCCAATGGTGAAGGCATCATCGATAGCGTGAGCCAGCGCTTTATCGTGAACCTTGGTAGTGGCGGAGATCAGCTCAACCGCACACTTCTCAAATTCACCGGCGATAACGGCGGTGTCTGGTATGTGCCACTCATGACCCAGGCGGAT
>JBDNGG010000596.1:0-4852 GCA_041689405.1 Terrimicrobiaceae bacterium
ATCATCGGAGCCGTCGCCCTTGGCTCCAACCATCGCCGTCGCCGACGCGATATCCGCATCGGCTTTTACTTTCTCGAGTTCAAGCTTCACGCTCTGGCCACCAATATTCACCTCACCATTAAAGCTGACTGCCACCGCTTTTCCCGGGCCGGTGCGTTTGATGCCGAAGAGGGCATCCGCAGGGCCGGATTCAACCGCCCGGCCGCGGCCGGAAAGCACTCCCGGTCGCAGGTCGGCGACGACGATCCCGCCCGACTCGGCAAAGGCGCGCAGGGCGGCCACATCGTCCTCACCCAGCGGCTGGGTCATGGGCAGGAAAAGCAGTTTACTACCGAGTTTTTTCAGATCTCCGTCGAGGACACGCTTTTTCGTCAGGTAGAGGAAGGAGCGTTGGGAATCGCGGATGAGGTCAATCACTCCGGCGGCACTCTCGTCGGCCTTGGCGAACTCCTTGCCGATCTGTGGACCTTTCACATTCGGGATAAATGTCGTCCCGGAGGCAAGCGCGATTTGTGGGGAGTAATAAACGGCGATCGGATCGTTTTTTTGCTCCAGCCGCAGGAGAAGATCGCCCAGTCCCCGACGCAAAGGCAGGATGGCCTGATCGATCATTTCCTGTCGTGGGGGAAACGGCACGTCATTCAGGGCGAACCAGCCATACGGCTGGAAACCTGGTAACGCAAAGTACCAGATTCCGGTTGCCCCTTTGAAGACCATGTCCCAGATCAACGGCAGTTGCGTGCTGTTATTGTAGCCGATCCAGTAGGAATATAAAAAGCCCTCGGGACGGTTCGAGCGGATCAGGTCCATCACCAGGCCGTCCGGTCCCCGTGGTTGGGCATAGGGAGCCCAGAACCCGCTCTTCTTGAGCCAGACATCGTAATCGGTTCCCCAGTTATGGAAGCCAAACGTGCCGGAAACGCCGACGCGCGGGTCTGGTTCGTTAGTCTTCGCTTTTGCCCGGCGGGTATAGCCGTCAAGAATGACATTGGCAAAATTCTGGTTGGCGAAGATGCGGCGATCAGCCCACCGGGGGATAATCCCGGCTTCGAGCGCCTTGCTTTCTAACGGATCGCCCTTCATGCCCTCCGGATTCGGCACGTAGGTTTCCGTGATCTCCTCAAAAGCGGTAAATGTGCTGTTCCACTCTAGGTTGAGCGCCGCGATGTCGCCCTTGTATTCGCCTCGCAACCAGTCTTGATAGGCTTTCATCCCTATTTCGGAGGTATCGGCCATCAAGTTGCTGCCCTCGTCGTAAAGCGTGATGAACGGCGTCGGGAATGTGGAGGTCTGCTGCCAGACATGGTCCGTCAAACCCAGCACGTCCTCAAAGACTGCCGGGTCATTCCATGGCCCAAACGTCATGGTGCGGACGCCTGTCTCCTCATCCCAGTTCATGCGGTAAAGCGTGAGAAGAGAAAGGCTCATGCCGGCCTTGAGAGGCTCGCCGCGGAAGGTTCCCCTGAGAGTGCCGATGCCGGAAAAGAGGTTGCTGCCCATGTTGGAGCGCGCGGCCGCTTCCCTCGCCGAAATGGCGGACACGCCGGTGTCCCACGCGTTGCGGTATGTCCACATCCACCACGGATCGGTGGCGTTGCCAGCCATGGAGACATGGAACCGGTCGCGGCGGGTTTGCAGTAGGGAAAGGTCATCGGTTGCTGCGCCTATGACACGGCCGGCGGCATCCAGTGCCTGTGCCACCACACGGAGGGGGATCCGTTCAATATCGGCCGTACCGAGGGAAAACGGCGCGGCTTGGCCGGGTCGCGGCCGCAAGGTCTGGGTCATCAGCACGCGGTCGGAATCGTCCACCAACGACACCCGCAGGGAATCCGGCGCAGCGCCACCCTCCACCAACGGCTCAACCGCCACCGTGCCTTCGACAGGTTCTCCGGGAAGGATCGCGATATTGGCGAATTCATACTTGCCAAGCGGCTTCGATTCATCCGTCACAGGTTTCGCCGCCTCAAGCTTGAGGGCAAGTTTTACGGTGGGCTGCACGAGCAGCGCCGCATAACCGAAGTTCTCGCGACCGCGAGCGGAATCCAAGAAAAGATCGGCATAAAAAGTGCCCGCACCCAGATCCGGCCAAGTGATCGGAATTTCAGCCTTCCCGGCCTTGAGGTCAACCGGTTGGGTCTTTTCGGAAAGGACTTTCCCGTCGAGCCCGCGGATGCGGACGGTTGCATTGAGATCCTTGATGTCGGTCTTGCTCTGGATGTGCCAGGATTCGTTCACGGCCGCAGAATTTCCCGGCGTTGCTGTCAGGAGCGCGGGCGACTGGGTAAAGACCACACTCGGTTCCCGACCGGCCGCCCGCCAGAGCATGCGCGCCATCTCGGCGTGAAAATAATCTCCGTCCACCTTATTACCAGGCCCCCAAGGCTCCATTTCTGAGATATTAAGGCTTCCAGGGTTGAGGGAAACGCTAACAGATTCTCTCATCCGTGTGTCCAGCGCAAGAACCTTCCCTTTGCCCGCCTTGAAGAGGCAATAGTATTTGTCGGCAAATTGCTGTTCGACTTCGGCGGGAAGGAATGCACCCGACGTCACCTTGGATTGGCGCGGCATCCGGCCGGTCAGCGTTAGCCCGGCGAAAGTGGCGCTGCCTTCGGGCGCTTGCAGTCGGTCGTCCTTGCAGAATTCCAGGGCTGTTTCTCTGGAAAGCAGAAGCAGTCCGGTTCCGTCATCCATCACCGCTTTGTAGATTTCTGCCCGCACGTCATCGGGCAACAGGCTGATGTTGTCCGAAGGACCATGGAAAGGCTGGACATTCCAGTCCAAGATGACGTCCCAGTGGCGGCTGGCGAGGAGTTGCCGGATGCGCTGCTCGTCCACGCGGCTGCCTATGGTGCCCGATCCGTAACACATGGCGAATTCCATGTCTAAATCCAGGGCGCGCTTGAGCTCGACTAGCTTGCGACCATGCTGCTCCCAGAAGATCGGTGCGCCATACAGCACCAGCACGGAGAGTTTCTTGCCGGGCGCCTTGTCGCCGCCCAACCAATGCGTGGTGTCCGGGCCATCGACCGGTGCCTCCAATGAGTAGCGCACATCGGGGGAAAGCGGCTTGACGGTGGCCATCGGTGTCGCAGTCCCGGTGTTCACGGATGCGGCGTCCGGGGTGCCGCCCGCGTCGGCCCAGAGTTTGGCCATTGGCAGAGTGTCTGTTTCCAGTTGCGCCCGTGCCAAGAGCAGCGCCTCCTCTGCGTCGGGCATCGCGGGTCCGGTGTTGGTGGCGGACTTCAAGCTGGCTTGCGCCTTATCGTAGGTTTCTATCGCAGTGCGCAGGGCCGCGGCGGCGGGATTTGCATCCGCACCAAGTGCCGGGGCATCGGCGAGCATCCGCTCGATGAACTGCCTGCGCTCAGGCGTCAGCGCCAGCCCGTCGGCATCAGCTGGCAGTAAGAACGGTGTGTCGTCGAGATTCTTAACGAGAGCCGGTAAATCCGCGGCAAACGCTGCCAGTTCCTTGTCCGGATCGCCGAACGTGTCTGTCGCGCGCGTCATGAAGCGGGACTCGCGTTCAGCGGAATTCACAGAGAAGATCGGAGTCTGGCCGCCCCATGGCCCGGCCTTGAAGGTCATATCCCCTAATGGGGAAATCACGGTATACCCGGCGATGTTGGCACCATTCTCACCCGATCCATACCAGACGGCACCGGGCAAATTTGGCTCAAATGGCGAGGACTTGGTATTCCCCCAATCCACGGTCCTCCCCCCGGAATCCTTGAAATCCAGCACGTTCTCGGATACCCATAATGATTCCTGCCGGCCGGCAGTAGCCAGAGAGCCCGGCAGGTGCTGAAGCGGGACGGCCGATAATGCTTTTCCCTCCTCCACCCGCAGCGACACCCGCTGCCAACCGTCCTGCCCGGACCAGAAGCGCAGTGAAAACCGGGCACTTGGCTTGTCGGTCGCCGGATCAAAAGGCAGTTTATTGGGGAGAACGTCGAAAATCATCAGGCTCTGCGCGTGCTTGTCCCCAGATGCCGTCGCGCCAGCCAGGAAGCGGATGCGAGGAGACCTTTCAATAGCCGATTTCGGGTCTGCCGGATCCAGGTTGATCGAAAGGCCGGGACTGACAAACAAAGAGGTGAAAAAATTTGGAGCCATGCCGCGGGGATTCAGGCTGTTGGCCGTAAGCAGCACACCGTTGGCGTCGTAGGTCTCATTGTGGACGAAGGCCGGAAAACCTTTGACCTCGAACCAAAGGTTTTTCTCAGTGGTGACAGTGACCGACTTGTCTTTGTTCGTAACACGCTTCACATTTGTCGTGAGCGAGAGTTTGGCAGGCATCGCCCCGGTGCCGTCCTTACTGTCGGTTTCAACCACGCCTTGGACAGGCGCCTGGTCCGCCGCCGCTACCGGAATGCCTCCGGCACTGGTTTCTTTGCCAGCCGTAGTACCCGGCGGTAGCAGAAACGGCCCGTCTTTGCTCCATGCCACACCACTCGTCGTTAATACGATGGCCATTACCATGCTCTTCGCGATAAACTCGGATGCTGACGTCCCAAGTAGCCCTGGTTTGCCGAACGACTTCAGGATCATTTTCAGAGATAATTTTAACATATTTCCAAGGGGAGTTGCTTCAATACCATCCATTTTAAGTAAGGCAAAGGAAATAGCGGGCATTTTCTGCCGGGGCGTCATCTTCCCCCTGAGCACGGCAGCTGAGTGCCGTGGCTACAACGCGTTCCTTTGTAACCGCCCCACTCTGTTGGGGCGTCGTCTTTCCCCTGAACACGGCAGCAGAGTGCCGTGGCTACAACGCGTTCCTTTGTAGCCGCCCCACTCTGTTGGGGCGTCATCTTCCCCCTGAGCACGGCAGCTGAGTGCCGTGGCTACAACG
>JBDNGG010000597.1:0-4206 GCA_041689405.1 Terrimicrobiaceae bacterium
CATCCATCCATTCCTCGAATCCCTCGTCCTCGCCGAAAAGCCGACTGAATGGGAAAATAAAATTCTCGGCCTGCTGCTCCAGCGTGGAATACCATTTGTCGGCCTCCCGCTTCCGCTCGTGCCAGACGCAATCCTCCAGATCCCCGCCTTTGATCATATCGCCGATCTCGATGAAATAGCGGTGCGAGCCTACACCGTAGAATGCCTGGTAAAGCGAAGTCATCCGCTGTTGGCCATCGAGAATTAGATACGAGGGCTTGGTTTCGTTGAGTGAAGGGGCTCCGGCAATCTCGCGGGGAGCGAAGAATGCATTGTCAGAATTTTTGATGCGAAGCAGGCTGCCAGCAGGAAAGTTTTGGCAAATGCTCTCAATCAACTCCTCGGTGGCACTCGGATCCCAGACGAAATCTCTCTGGAAGTCCGGGAGCGCCATTTCCCGGGCATGGACGCTGGCCAGCAAGTATTTCAGTTTCTCCGCGGTGGGGTGGAAGATTTTCTCGCAGGTTTTTGTGCTCATAGGGTTGGTGATTTTTAGTTAAATTCAGACAATTCTCTCAGAAAGTGCTTGAGCAGTCCGGTGCCACGGGAATGTGTTCATGAAGATGTTTTCGTAGTAAATCAGCGCCATGGGTAGGCTAGCCATTGGTAAACATCACGGCGGGATAAGACCTTTGAGCAATACTCCCACTTGTGGGCATCAGGATCGACGCTGGATCGGTATTTAACGGAGAAGGCATTTTGAGCCTTGTCCCGCTCGTGCATGTATTCGTCCATCTTTTCGCGCAGAGTTTCCTCGTCATCGATCCATTCGTCATCGATGGTTTCCGGCAGGCTGCCGAAGATATCATAGGTGTCTTTCAGTCGTTCGGAGAGGACATTGTAAACTTTTTCATCTTGGGTTCCGGTGTAGACGAGGTTGAGCATGTCAACGAATTTCCGGGCCTGACCGAAGCGTTTGATGCGCCCGAGTCGTTGTTCCAGGCGGGATGGGTTCCAAGGTAGATCCACGTTGATGAGCGTGCCGAGAGTCTGGAGATTGAGTCCTTCGCAGGCGGCGTCGGTAGCGACGACGAGGCGAAGTTCGCGCTCTTTCACGGCGGTCTTGATCGCCTCGCGCTCGACCGAGCTGAACTGGCCATTTTTGAAAAGCCCGCTTTTGCCCGCGCCGGCATAGACGCCGACCACTTCATCCGGCAACGAAATCGAAAGCTCTTTGGCCACCCATTGGGTCGTGTCGAAATATTGACTGAAAATGATGCATCCGAGTTCCAGCCAAGTCTTTCCTTCGGAGCGAAATTCGGTCAGAAACCAGCGCACGGTGTCGAGCTTGGAGTCAACGGCCTCCGGGCGTGAGAGCTGGGTGACGATTTCTTTGAGGCAGGCGATTTCCGCCGCACTCATTCCGCTGAGAAGGTGCTCTTTCTCCTCCTGCATCTGCTCTTGGTCCCGTGTGTCGTCCGGCAAGGTTCGTTTCAGCATCTTTTCGGCTGTGCTCCTTCCGGAAGCGAAGCTGGAGCAAATGCGTTGAAGCATCAGGGACTTCATGAATCCGCCTGCTTTCGTGCGTTTGTGGAGGAGTCTGGAAAATTCCTCTGCTTTTTCATAGGCGACCTCGAAAGGCCGATTCGTTTGAATCCCAAGTGTGACAAACCTATTTTTATAGAGGTCTTTTTGCTCACGCAGAGGATGGGTCTTCACCCCGACTTTTTCGAGGAGCCCGGCCTCTTCCAACTCGCTTCGTTTGCGCAGGACGACATGACGCAGAAGTGGATTTTGCCTTTGGAAGAAGCCGTCTGCTAGGGCCTCTGGCAGGTGGACTTCCTGCAGCAAATAGTCGAGATCGTCGAATTTGTGGGGAGACCCGAAGATGTCGGGTTGGATGCCGAGCTCGTCTCGCACGTTTTGGAAGAGAAGATCCTCGCTGGCGGGTGGGAGTGGGTTGCGGAGCCAACTCCACGCTTCAGCAGCGTTGCGTGGTTTTTGACGACCGGTGATGAGAGGAATTGCATCTTCCATTTCCCGCCAAAGCGAGAACGAGTCCCCCAATACGAAATCCGCACCGCTACTGAGGATTTTCATCAGCTCCCAGAGTTCGCCGACATCCGTTTGGATGGGTGTTGCGGTGCCGAGAATGAGATGTCGGGTTTGGCGTCCGACTCTAAGCATGAACTCAAGGAGATTGTTCGGCTCTCGTGATTCCTTGCTAAGCCCGCCTTGTAGGCGGGCTTTATGAGCTTCGTCCAGAATGACGCATCCGTACTTGCGTTGCAACAGGTTACCCGCCTCTTTGATGAAACCCCGTCCCTCACGCTGGTGTGTAATTAGTCCCGTGGAAACGATAGCGATCTGATAAGGGCAGTTTTTGATTGCCTCCGGATCTCCTTTCGATGAGAGTTGCTGACCCTCGGGTCCAAGCCACACCTTTGCTTGCGATGACCATACGGCGCTCGGGATGCCCAGCTTGTCCATCAGCTCGATCTGCCACTGCGCGGTGAGCGTCGAGGGAGCAAGGATGAGCGAGGGCCCATCACCCAGCAGGGTGCTCACCAATGCGCTTGCCGCCATGGACAAGGTCTTTCCAACCCCGACCTCGTCGGCCAGCAGAAGCCGGGTCTTGCCGTAGGTTTCACGATGGTCCAAAAACAGGGTCACGAAGGAGCGTTGCCAAGGTTGGAGTTGTTCGCCGCCTCGGTAGATTGGTGACTCCGCAAGCGCCGCTCCGGGGAGATCTCGCGGGGCAAGGACTTCCACGGTCACCTCGCAGCGGGTGGCCACGCGCTCGATCTCTTTGAGAATCGCGTCGGGTAGTGGAATCCCATCTTTCCAGAGAGCCCAGAACTCGTCTTCGACCCATGTTGCGGCATTCTCTTCGTCGTCTTCCCAGATCAATTCGTAGTTGTGGGCAAAAGCGCGGCGCGTTTCATTAACGGAGCCCATAAATGCGGTCTTCCTGCCGTCCGGGTAATGAACCGATCCTGCCTTGCCGTGAAGGAAGAGCCGCTCGCGGGGCACAACACGGATTTCAACGTTGCCAGCCTTCAGAAGGGCATCAAGACGGGCATAGCGATCTTGGTAAAGCACGGCTTCCGCTCCGACATCGACTTGGTTCCATCGCTCTTTGAGCGCGGTCTCGCGTCCCGTGGCGACCTGGAAGTCCTTAATATCGAGTTCCGAGTTGCAGACGATTTTTACTTCCGGGATTCTCGCGATTTCCTCACCGACCAGTTCAAAGATGGAGCTACGGAAGTAACCTGCGATCCGCAGATACTTGCTGGCACCTTGCAGTGTCTTGGCCAGAAACTCGGTGTCGAGCTTGCTGGTGCGGGAGGAATGTCTGCGGATGGCCATTTAGAGGAATTTGTTTGCCGGGCTGACAGCCTCATCAATGGCCTGGATCAGGTGATCCACATCCGTGGAGGGATTGGCGGGAAATGGAGTGCCTCCCTGCTCGTGATAATTCCGGACCTGTTCGGCGTGGGCGACGGCTGTCTTTACCTGTTCTTTCGTGACCAAGCTTTCCATGAAAGTGAGCACTTCAGATTTCTTTTTTCCATCCCGCGAATAATTTTTCCATCCCAAAAACTCCTTCAGGAAGGGAATCACATTCGCACACTTGGCCATGGATGCGGTGGTGAATTTTTGATGCAACAAAAGCCAGAATTCAAAACAGGGTTCCGAATACGCGATGTGCAGGCCCTTGCTCCGGGCGTAGGCGATTCCATCGTGGAGTTTTTGCGGCTGCAAAACATCCGTGTCGAACACGATCCAGATGGCGTCAAAATCTTCCAGTCGGTTGATGCCAAGCTTTCTATCCCGCATTTTCTTTTTGCGCTCCTTTTTCAGCCTGAGGGCTTCATCAGCCAGAGCACGTGGATCCCCGCGTCCCGCGCCATGCGGCACCAGCTCCACGGTGGGTGCCGCGAAACGCTCGCGTATCCGCTGGAAATACGCCGGTTCCGTGTTGACTCCTTCTGTCACCACCAGGATTGCCGACCCAGGTTCGACACGGTTCGTTATCCTGCGACGGAATGAGCTGATGGCTGTTCCAGCTTTTCGGTGAAATTTAGCCATCTGTAGCGGCGTGCAATGGTTCGTCCAAAAGTCCGTGGGGAATGAACGGAATGGCCCCATACCGGCCGGCCATGTAGCCGCGAACCAATGATTCTTTGTTGCGCGGTTTGTAGTTGGTGAGTGGATACAGATGCG
>JBDNGG010000598.1:0-2667 GCA_041689405.1 Terrimicrobiaceae bacterium
AGCAGAAGTTGTTGTCATCACGGGCGACATTTCTATTGCGCAGTCTCTGCCGGGGCACCTCCTTGAAATTGGAGGGGCGTGTTTTCCGCGTCCTGTGTATTTCGTGCTCGGCAATCATGACTTTTACGGATCACGTTTCTCTGATGTGGATCAGACCGTCGAGGTGGTCTGCGAGCAGCAGAAAAATCTCTACCACCTTGGGAACGGAGAAACAATTCCCCTTGGTAACAATTCGGCATTGATCGGACACCGGGGATGGGGTGACGGCCGCGCGGGATGGGGGGCGCGATCCTTGGCCCACAACCCAGATGGCTATGGAATCGCCGACTTTCGCGGGCTTTCCAAGCGCGCTGCATTTGGACTGATGGGCGATCTTGGAAAAACTTCGGGGAAATATTTTCGGGATATGCTGCCGTATGCATTAAAATGTAACGAACATCTATGGATCGCAACCCATGTTCCTCCGTTCACCGACGCGGCGCTCTATGACGGAAACAAATGTGACCGTCTGCGGCAGCCATTTTACTCAAACATATCTGCTGGCGGAGTGATCAAAGGCATTGCTGGCAATTTTCCCGACAGAGTGATTACGGACCTTTGCGGGCACACGCACTCTAGCGCCAACGTGAGAATCGGCGCCAACGTGAATGTGAGAGCTGGGCGATCACGTATAGGGCGTCCTGAAATTCAGGAAATATTCTTCCTCAATTGAAGTGCGAATCCTTCTTCTTGCCGGCCTGCATATGAGGTCCCTCCAGCCTCAACTCCTCCTGCTCCACGACTGGCCGTCGGCTCCCCCGCATATCCGTCATGTCCATGACCGCCGTCCCGAGGCGGAGATTGTCGAGGCCGCTCGCCCGGCGTTCGTCTGCTACGGGCACCACCACACGCCGGCGGATTTTCAACTCGGCCCGACACGCGTTCTCGGCCTCAACATTATTTCCACCAAAGAACTTATCCACCGGCACGGCATCTGTCCCGGCTGGTGCGTTCTTTTCCAATGGGACGGCGAGGGGTTGCGGTTTCTAGAAGCATGGCCATGACAATCTGGTGCCCCAAAACTTTCGTAAAACACGTCGCGAGCCGGTTCCCGCCAGAAACGTGTCGCGACCTGATCGAGAGTTGAATATTGGGCGTGCCCCGTGCGATCGACCCAAAAATCGTGATTGCCGAGCGCGATGGCCAACGCGCGGTTGGTTACGACGATGCGGAAGGTGTAGCCGGGCACATCCAAGAGCTTGCGCCCCACGGGTGATTATCTTTCACGAACGCGCTCGCGCACGACGATAAAGCGTCGGGGCTTGTTCCAGCCCTGAAGCTGCAAGGTGAATTCACTCAGTCCGAAAAGTATAAAAGAAGAATTCTTTTTTCATGGCAGGGGGGTACCTTCTGCGTCCAGTATTGGCATTCACATTTATGAAAACCTTTCAAATTGGCATGGCAGGATTGGACACCTCTCACGCGGAGGCGTTTGCGAATCTGCTGCACGACGCTTCCCATGAACATCATGTGACCGGCGGACGAATCACGGTCGCCTATCCAGGTGGATCACCGGATTTCGACCTCAGCATCAACCGGGTGGGAAAATTCACCGGCGCTCTGCGGGATGGTCATCAGGTGAAGATGGTGGATTCGCTTGCGGCCATGCGCGGGAAGTGCGATGCCGTCATGCTGGAAAGCGTGGATGGTCGGGTTCATTTGGAACAATTTCGTGAAGTTGCTGATTGGGGGGTGCCAGTTTTCATCGACAAGCCACTGACCGTATCTGTCTCCGAAGCCCGGGAGATCGTGAGGATCGCAGCGGAAAAAAAGGTTCGGGTGACGAGTGCTTCGGCGATTCGTTTTGCGGAGGCCTTTGTCAACTCTCTTGCCGAGGGGGGCAACGATCCGGTCCTGGGTGTGGATTTTTACGGTCCCATGGCCTTTGTCTCCGGGTGTCCGGGATACTTTTGGTATGGCATTCATTCCGTGGAGATGCTCTACGCCGCTATGGGTCCAGGCTGCCGGGAGGTTCTGACAACGAGCACCGAGGAACATGATGTTCTGTTGGGGAGGTGGGCCGACGGGCGGGTGGGGGCCGTTCGTGGCAACCGGGCTGGCATGAATACTTTCGGAGGGACCGTGTTTCGGAAATCCGGCGCTCGGAGCTTTGATGTCTCTACCGGAACCAAGCCTTACTATGCCAGCCTTCTGGAGAAAGTGATTCCATTTTTTGCCGACGAGGGCGAAATCGTTTCCAACCCGGAAATGGTGGAAGTGATCGCCTTTCTCGACGCGGCCAATCGCAGCCGGGAATCTCAAAAATGGGAGACCCTCTAAGTTTTTTTCAACCCAATAAACATTGGAAGTAATGCTCCCCTCGCCCGCAGAATCTTATGACCCCGCCACTCAAATCCATCATCGACTCCCATCAGCACGTATTTTGGCATGGCCGGGACGATGCCGGATTGATTCGTGACATGGATGAACAGGGGATTTCTCTGGCTTGGTTGCTGACCTGGGAAATTCCCGAACATCCCCGTCGGTCCGATGCGACAAAATTCAGCAAAGTGCTCAACCCCGCCCGGGTGCGAGCCGATGGAACTCATCCGGGAATTCTTCTCGAAGATCTCATTGTCGCGCATCGAAACTATCCCGGTCGCTTCGTTCTCGGCTACTGTCCGGATC
>JBDNGG010000599.1:0-4695 GCA_041689405.1 Terrimicrobiaceae bacterium
CAGCCGCAGGAGATCTACGAGTGCGTCGGACAGGTGCCGAATGTCGTTTTTACCTGCGGTGCCATCGAGACCGATGGTGGCGGGTTGAATGTTTATTACGCCGGAGCGGACACCTGCGTGTGTCTGGCCCAGACATCGGTGAGCGAGCTGGTCGCCTTTTGCAAGGACAACGCCTGAAGATTTTATAACCCAATGAAACTCGCCCCTCTTTTTATCGCATGGATGCTTTGCTGCGCTGCCGCCTTGGCGCAGAAAGATGCCGGAATTTCGCCCGCTGCGGCGTTGGCCGTGGAGCAAAAGCTGCGGTTCGCCTCGGTCTTTTCCAAAGGCTGTGTTCTGCAGCGCGAAATGCCTCTGCCGGTTTGGGGGTGGGCAAGCCCCGGTGCTGATGTGTCTGTCGAATTGGCTGGTAGAAAAGCCGGGGCGAAGGCGGATGCCAACGGGCGCTGGCAGGTGACGTTTGAACCCCTTCTTGCAGGCGGCCCGCATGTCCTAAAAGTGAATGCTGGCGCTGAATCGCTGGAGGTCGCGGATGTGCTGCTCGGCGAGGTGTGGGTCGGTGTCGGTCAATCGAATATGATAATGGGCCTTACAAGCACCGACGGCGGGGCGGAGGCTTACGCCCGGTCAAAAGAGTATTCCTTGTTGCGCTTCGCGGGAGGGACCGCACAACTCGCTGAAACCACCGAGCCTACAGGAGATCTCCCGCCCATCACCTGGGGTCCTCCCGCCACGGGAAATTCCGCAGTGAGTTTTTTCTTTGCCGAGCAACTCTACAATTACTTCGAAGGAAAGGTACCGGTTGGGATTTTGAACTTCGGGGTGATTGCGCCTGCCGAATCTTGGGCCAGCGTGGAACGTTTACAGCAAAATCCTGCGCTCGTTCCTTTGGCCAAACATTTTATCTTCCCGCACCTGAGCGGCCGGGCATTCAACGGCACGGTCAAGCCGCTGGCACCCTTTGCTCTTCGCGGAGTGCTTTACTATCAGGGCGAGATGAATGGTGGCAGAGGTTTGCAATTCCGGGCCATTATGCCCGAGGTCATCGCAAGTTGGCGTGACGCATGGAATCGCCCGGATCTCCCATTTTTGTTTGTTCAACTCGCAGCTTTTCAAGAGCACAAAAAGGCAGCAGATGCAAAGCTCGATATGCGTGCCGAGATTCTCTCCAAATTGAACCGGGAGGAGCACGGATTTCCTTTCGTAAGGGAAGCGCAGTTGCTTACGGCACTATCCGTCCCCGGCTCTGGCATGGCCGTGGCTATCGACATCGGCGACCAATGGGACATCCATCCTCCCAACAAAAAGACCGTCGGAGAGCGTCTCTTTCTGCTTGCCCGCTCCAAGGCGTATGGTGAGAAGGGAGTGGCCTGCACCGGACCAGTCGCTCGCGAGGCAACATTTGAGAATGACCAAGTCATAGTGACTTTCGAGTTAGAAGCGGGCACGGAACTGACGGCCCGAAGCGAGCCATTGTCGGGCTTTGAACTCGCCGGAGCGGATCGGATTTTCCACCCTGCCGAGGCACGAATCTCCGGCACCAAAGTGATCGTCAAAAGTCAGGCGGTCGGGCAACCCGTCATGCTCCACTATGCCTGGGCTGGGTTCCCTGAACCTGGACTTTTTGACAACACCGGTCTGCCCGCGTCGCCGTTCCGGTTTTATGACTATTCGCGTGTCCGTGTTTCTCAAGATTCCTTCGAATGGAGTTTAGGAAACGACGACATCTTGAAATCCAAAGAGGCACCCGGCTGGGAGGTGACTGGCACGGCGGAGGTCGGTGTCGGTCCTGATGGGAAGCCCGCCGTTTCGCTCAAGGCCGACAGAGACACGGCGTTCAGGAATTCCGAAACATCGAAGCTCTTTTTCACATGGAACGCGGATCCGCTGATTCCCAAGTTCATCCGTCCCGGTAGTCTAGTCGGGTTCTCCTTCGACATGGCAGCCGCCGATAGCCAAGATGTGCGCCTCTACGTGCGGCCTGGCGCGAACCACCAAGCGGGAGGCGCTGAGGCGTGGGGTGGTGCCAGTTTTGCGGAGACGACCTCCGCCGACTTTAAAAAAGTTCATATCGCCCGCGTTTTGCAAAGCGCGAGGTCGGAATACCACTCCATAGGCCTTCTGCTGGCATTGGTGGAACCCACGCCCGAGCAACCCAGCGCTCCTGTCTTTCTGAGAAATCTCTCAGCCTTCCGGTTTGTCCGCCCCTTGTTGGATGTGGCCCCGGTATCGGCAATTAATCTTGGAATCGTTGCGAAAAACCAGCCGGTCGAGTCCAAGCCGATTCGCATTTCCAACAGCCAGAAGTCGTCGCTGCCACAAAACCTGAACGCAGAAGCCGCCCCCGAGCCCCTCGATACTGTTCTGTATGGCCTCGCCGATGTGCCTCAAGATGGAGGCGGCATTTTACAGACAGTTTTGAAACCGGGAGAAGGCATCGGCGCCGTCATTATTGGAGAAGGATTTGAATTGGTTGGAAATAATGTCGCGCCGGATCACAAGGGAGTGAAGCTCGTCGGAGCGGATGGCGAGCCAGGCCTCACTGGAGGAAATGCTCCTGAAGAGGAAATCCTATCGGTTCGATTTAAGGGAGGAAATGCCCCCGGCATAAAGAGTGCCACTCTTCGTATCGTTACCCAAGCCGCAAACCTCGGATGCCTTAGCCAAGGAAAAACGAACGAACCCCCGGCAAACCTCAGCTATCTGGATATCCCGATCTCCGTAACCGTGCGCTAACGCGTCGCTCCGCAATGCAAACTCTGACAATCGAAAATCAAATCCTCCAGTTTTCGCTGACCCGGGATGCAGGTCGGCTGGAAGCCCGACTTCTTGTAAAATCCACCGGCTTCGAGAGTCCGTGGGTTCCTCTGGTCGTTCTGGAGATCTTCGACCGCATGCAGGATCGCGTGGATCGCGTTTCGACGTTTTCCATGGTTTTCCCGGAAAAAGAGGCAGAAAATTCCCTGCATGTGACCCTGGGGGATCCGCACCGCGGAGTGACCGTGGGCCTGTGGATCCGATTGAACGAAAAGGGGCTTTCGCTGGTTTTTCCGCCGTCAGAAATTGAAGAGGCAGGCGAATCCCTTTACCGAGTGTTTGCAGCGAACCTTTTGCCCGGCTTGATCAGGGTCGGTTCCGACGGAAAAGTCCTGTTGCCGCTTTGCAGCGGAGTCCTTTTTTCTCCGATAGGAAAACCTGCACTTTCAGACAGGTTTTTAATCTACGGAGAGCAGGAACGCTGGGAACTCCTGCCCACGATGCCACTCTGCGCCGCAGCCGGCGAAACGGGGGGATGGCTGGCATTGGCCACCAATGGGGCGGAAGATACTTATTGCTCTGTGAGCACGGACGGTCTCGGTTCGGCAACCGTTGGGCTGTATCCGATGTTGCGGAAACATTGGTGCGACCCGGTGGATTGGTCGAACCGCGAAATCCGCATCGAACCGATCCCCGCCGGAGGGAACATTGTCCTTGCTGCCGGAGAGCGGCTTCGCAGACACGTCGCTGACGATCTCAAAAAAACAACCCTCAAACAGCGGGCCGCAGAATCGCCGCAATGCGCATACCAGCAATCCGCCTACACGATGAAATTGTTTCACGGGGCACAGCAGCAAGGGATCATCGTGGATGGGCGCGGCCCGGGGGCGGGGGAGTTGCTCTTCCATCGCACGCTGACATTTTCCGAAGCGGAAAAAAATCTTGTGCGTCTGAAAAAAGCCGGGATTGATCGCATTTATTGGCAAAGCGTCGGCTGGAATGCCAAAGGCCACGATGGGGCCTGGCCGACAGATTTTCCTATCGAAGAACGTCTCGGCGGCGAATCGGGCTTCCGCCAACTCGTGCAGGCTTCGCACGGATTGGGATTTCACTCGACCGTTCACATCAACACCGTCATGGCCTGCTTCCAATCCCCGGATTACCATGCGGACTGGGTCCTGCACGATGTGTGGGGCGAGCCCAAGCTCACCGGCGTGTGGAGCGGCGGACCGCATTCCAGCCACTGGGGCCTGGCGATCCCGGAGCATGTTCTGCGCGAGAGAAACGAGAAAATCCGCCAGCTTGGACTAAACGGCATGCTCTACATTGATTTCATGGGCAATCCGCTCTATGCGAATTATCATCCTATCCATCGCGGGCCCCGCGCTCACTATGCAAAGGGAATTAAACGATTCCTTGATCTGGCCCGCGAGTATTTCGGTGGGGTGCAGACCGAAATGGGTTACCTTTATGCAGCATTGCACTGCGACGCGCTGGCCTCGGGTCCAGGCTCCGCCTGGCATCTCAAACATGCCAAGCCGGAGTGGCCCGTTACGCCGCTCATCGAGGAAATTGTCCCGGTCTGGAACCTTGCCATGCACGAATTTGTGACAACCGAAAATCAATCGCTCACCTGGGAATCCACCATGCGTTGCCTTTTGATGGGCGATGTCCCTCGCGACGAATGGGCGGCAACCGCCGGACTTTTCCCTGTTCTTGACGATCTCCGGATCGAAAAGATCCGCACGCGCTACGATCTCTGCTGCAATCAATTCGGAAATCTTGTCACAGAGCGGTTGACTTCCTGGCGACGGCTCGCGGATGGCATTGAGGAAACAACCTTCGCCGATGGAACCTCGGTCCATGCGAATTTTTCCGAAAGGCGACTGAAAATCAATGGCAAAGAGATTTTAGCTCCCGCTCTCACGGATTAATCAA
>JBDNGG010000600.1:0-2779 GCA_041689405.1 Terrimicrobiaceae bacterium
AACTGCCGGAGAGGGTGGAAAGTTCGTGCCTGTTTCCGCAACAATCCAGGGAGAAACCATCGTGATCCAACCACCGGGCAACGAGGCGATTCACACCATTCGCTATGGTTGGGACAGCAGCCCTCCGGTCAATTTGGTGAATGCCGAAAATCTGCCTGCATCGCCAATTACCATGGACGTAAAATCTCACTCTTCCCAATAGGATTCCTTCTCATGAAAAAATGTATCAACTATCGAATGCGTGAAATCTTGAAGACATTTCAGATGCCCGCCTTTACTTTACCCGTTCTCGTCAGGGGACTGCGACGCCCCCTGTGTCTTGTGTTTTTTCTGCATCTGGCTTTTCCCAGCGCGGCCCTGGCCGGAGAGCTGTCGCTGCCGGCGGTTCTGTCGGACCATGCCGTTTTGCAGCGGGGGCCGGCCACACCGGTCTGGGGCAAGGCGGCGGCAGGGGCCGGGGTGATTGTCGCCCTGGGGGATGTCGAGACCACAACCACCGCCGACGCGCAGGGAAACTGGAGGGTTGAACTCGATTTGACGAAGACCGGGCCTGGGCCGTTCCGCATGGCGGTCAACTCCGGATCCAGTGAGGTGACGCTGGAGGATGTGGTGGTTGGCGAAGTGTGGTTGGCCTCCGGCCAGTCGAATATGGTGAGGACCCTTGGCAAAACTCTCGGTGCCGATGAGGAAATCCCGAAATCGGCAAATGCATCGCTGCGCCGGTTTTCGGTTGTGGCGGCTTCTGCCGATCACCCGATGCAGGAACTGCAGGGGGAGTGGATGGTGGCTTCCCCGGAAACGTCCAGCGGGTTTAGCGCGGTGGCCTATTATTTTGGCAAGACCATCCAGAAAACTCTGGATGTGCCGGTGGGCGTCATCATCTCTGCCGTGGGCAGCACCGTGGTGGAAACATGGACCAGCCGGGAGTCACTCGAAACCGTTCCGGTGCTTGCCGCCGCAGCGGAAAAAGTCAGACAACAAACTGCGGACTACCCCGGAGCAAAAGCAACCTACCAGCAGGCGCTGCGAGAGTGGCTGAAGCAAACCGGACGGACGGACCGGCGCGAGGTGACCCCGGAGCGTCTCCTGGCCGATGAATCGCTCGTCTGGGAAACACTCGAAATGCCGCACACTCCTTCCGATCATGCGCAACCCGGCGCCGTTTGGCTGCGCACCACCGTGGTGATTCCTCCAGATCAAGCAGCAAAGACCACGTTTTTGCCGCTCGGTATCGTGCATGGATTCGACGAAGTTTACTGGAACGGGCAAAAGATCGGGGCAACCGCCACCGACGAAGCCTTGCGGATGATCCGTCGAGACTCCTTCGTGAGAGTGCCCAGGGAGGTAGTGCGGGAAGGAGCAAACGATCTCGCCATCCGTCTTTATTTGCCGGTGGCGACGCCCTTTCTCGAAGTGGCAGAAGATCAATTCCGACTCCGCAACGGCATCCCGCTTGCCGGAAAGTGGCGGCAGCACTGGGAATACTCCCTGCCCGCCTTGAAAGAATCCGAGGCGGCCGCCGAGCCCGTCCGCCCGCGGCCGCCGCCGTCCCCTGCCAAGAACTACAGCCAGATGTACAACGCCATGATCCACCCGCTGGTGCCCTATGGCCTGGCAGGCGTGATTTGGTATCAGGGCGAGGCAAACACTAACCGGGCGGCCGAATACCGCACGGCGTTTCCCCTGCTCATCAACGATTGGCGGAAATTGTGGAAGCGGGACGACCTGCCGTTTTACTGGGTCCAGCTCACCGCATTCTTCGCCAAGCCCTCCGCACCGCAGACGGACAGCACTTGGGCCGCATTGCGGGAAGCTCAGACCATGACCCTTGCGCTGCCCTTCACCGGACAGGCGGTCACTTTGGATCTAGGGGAAGCTGAGGATATCCACCCTACGGAAAAAGCCCCGGTCGGCCAGCGTCTGGCTGCCATTGCTCTGGCCAAGACCTATGGCCACCCGGTTCCTTATCAGGGCCCCGTTTTCGAGTCTGCCCGCTTTGTGGACGGCAAGGCGATTCTGAGTTTTTCCGACACCACCGGAGGGCTGGCGGCGAAGGCGTTGCCGGAAAAGCATGCCCTGTCAAAAATCCCGCTGAAATATGAGCCGTTAGTACGCAACAGTCCGGATTCGGAACTGGAAGGGTTCGAACTCGCGGGTGAGGACGGGGTCTGGTATTGGGCGGATGCCCGGATCGATGGTTCGCAGGTTGTGGTGTCATCGCCCGGGGTCCCCTCACCGCTTGCCGTTCGTTACGCATGGGCGGACAACCCCACCGCAAACCTGTGGGGGAAAAACGACCTCCCGGCAGGCCCGTTTCGCACAGAGATCACGACGATGAGTGCACCTGGCCCCAAAACCATACCATGAACCTTCTGTGCAGCGCTCTCCTCGCTCTGATCCTCGCAGCAAGTGACTCCTCCGCCTCGTCAGCCGAGCCCTCCGGCATGGTCTGGGTGGCGGAGGGTATCTCCACCGCTCCAATCATCGTGCCGGTGGAAGATCCAACCAAAGAAGTCCACCAGGCCGCCAACGGCCTCGCCGGCTACGTGGAACGCATGACCGGCCGCCGTCCCGAAATCATTCAGGGCACTCCGGCCCCCCTGCCGGAACGCGCGGTCTGTGCGCGAAAGGGGGTCGGTCCCGAATGGCACTAAGATAAGGCCGGTTTGGGACGTTTTTCGTGCCGGGCTTTTTCCGGGATTTCGGGGGCGCGCAGGATGAGATTTTGGGTGATTTCCCGCATTTCCTGGATGATTGCCTCCAAGGCCCGGTAGTTGGC
>JBDNGG010000601.1:0-2654 GCA_041689405.1 Terrimicrobiaceae bacterium
CCAAGAACCCGCGGTGAGAGCAAACTCGATGTCGTAGTAGCGCTCGAATACCTCTATCTCGTGATTGAAAAAGCAATTGGCAGGTATGTTCCGGTCCGGTTTGTTTTGTATCTCGGTGTCGGCTTGACGGGCCTTGTGTTTCATCTCGTCATTTTAAGCGTGGCATACCGCGTGATGGATTTTGCGTTCGTATCCGCGCAGTTGAGCGCAACACTTGCTGCGATGGTGTCGAACTTTTTTATCAATAACTCCCTCACTTACCGAGCTATACGCTTGCGAGGATTTCGGATGTTCTCAGGGATGTTGATGTATGCGGCCATTTGCAGCATTGGCGTCGTCGCAAATGTGCAAACGGCAAATTATTTGTTCCAAACCGGAATTACCTGGTGGTTTGCTGGCATCGTCGGTGCCGGGCTTGGTGCTGTCTGGAACTACGCGGTATCGTCCCATTTGGTTTGGGGATGGATGAATCGATCTGGAGAGAAAAATTGAAATACCGATTGCAACAGCCCCCGAAGTTTCAAGATTCCCGCAGTGAGGGATCGCATGGCTGGCGCACGTCTTCCTGGGTGTTGCTTGTCATTGCCTCCATCGCGTTTTCGGCATTGGCGTTGAGTTATTCCAGTCAGTATGGCCGTCTGCTTTTTGAAGTGGACTATGAGGATGTGATCACGCATCTCGACGGGCTCGAGCGGTATCGGGATTTTGCCGATGGCGGTGTAGTCTCATTTCTGTCTGAGTATGTAAAAACTCCTCCCCACGCACCTTTGCACAGCATGATGGCGGCCGGGGCATTTGCCGTATTTGGAGTGCACGATTGGGCACCGTATGCAGCCAATGTTTTTGTGCTGTTTGGACTTTTCGGTGCTGTCTTATACGTGATTCGACCACTGGCGACTCTGCCGGTGAATGTCTTGGCGATTATTTTTGCGGCGGGATTTCCGATTACCTTCCTGAGCATTCACGATTTTAGGCCGGATTATCCGGCTGCAGTTTTTTCGGTGTGGGGGGTGTTGCTTTTGATGAATTGGAATCCGCTGCGTCACTCACGTCTCCAAGGTTTTCTGGCGGGGGGGGCGTTTGCCTGCGCATTGCTGGCCAAGCCGACGGTGTTTCCTTACACGGTGGCCCTGGGTGGAGCGGTTCTGGCAGTGGCATTGTTGCGTGCTCAGACAAGACCATATTCCTTTGCGCGGGCAGTCGTTTCAATTGGCCGGACATGGCCATTTTTTGTTGCCAATATCGTGATCGCTTTGCCGCATTTCATCGTGGCAGGCCCCCGGCTCGTGGAATACATGATCCGCAACCAGATTGGTGCGGACAAGGCCAGTTGGTCGCTGAAGGGATCATTTTTCGAAAACTCGGCATATCACCTTCTGGGGTATTCCGGGAGTTTTCAGCTCGGCGACCAGCGATGGATTGCGCTGGGCCTCGTTGTGGTCGGTTCGACCCTGATGATCTTTTCGAGGCCGCTGCGAAATGCGCTGTTCTCGCTCGATTTCCCGGTGCTCACAGGAATCGCAGGGATCGCATTTTTTGGCGTGGCAATAAATCATCACGGTAACCCTTATTTTGGCCTCGTATTTCAGATTCTGCTGATTTTGCTCGCCTTGCTGACATTGGCTGCCGGATGGAATGTGGTTACAACTCGAAATCAGCCATGGCGTTTCGCGGGAATATGCCTTGCAGGTTTGCTCTTTATTTCTCCCTCTCTTCTTGGATCCCCATGGCCCCGATTTCGACACGCAGAGCATCGGGCAAAATTAGAGGTTATCAAATACGCGCGATCTGTGAATGAGGCTGTCTATCGAGCCTTGAGCGAGGACTTGGTCTCGGCCGATCAAGCAAACGTCTTGATAACCACCTATGGCATTGTTTCCAATCACACGCTCCAGTGGCTCGCAGACAAAGAAATGGTGCCGCTGAATTTTGTGGGATTGCCAAATAAGTCTGAGCAGGATCTGATTCAGTTTTTGAACCAGCGCGATGAGTATCACCCAGGTTTCGATTTTGTTGTAGCCACCGAGCCCGGAGCCTATGGGGTTCATGATTTCCTACCCAGTGCCCGGACTGCGGGATTTATGCTTAAACAGGTGCGCGAAAATCCGGAGTTTTTCGAAATCGGTCACATCCCTGTTCCCGATGGAACGAGCGTGCGGATTTTTCAGCGCAAGGGGAATTTTGGCGGTTGGACCGCTGCAACCGGGCTGAGCGCGCGCCTTCCTGCCATGCGAGATGGAAACGTGCCGGTGCGTCAGTTTGGCTATTGGCCTGCGGTGGACCTGCGAGTCATCGCGAAATCCGAAGGCGCTATGAGTTTGGTGATGCGGTGGATGCCTGTGAAGCAAGGCACTAATATTGAAATTTTTGTAAATGAAAAGCTGCTGCGTGTGATTCCGGCTCCAGCGGACAGGCGTTGGCAGGAGGAAGATATCACGTTTTCTGTGATCGCCGGAGAGAACCATATTGCACTTCGATTTGTGACTGATCAACCGCATGAGCAGGGGCGTACCGCCGTGACATTTACCCGTCTCGTTTTTAAAAATGAACCCGTTCCGCCGGAGGTTGAGCAAACTCCTGAATGACAGCAATACCTCCCCATATCGGCGTCACCGGCGCATCCGGCATGATTGGTTCATGCCTTATTCATGCGC
>JBDNGG010000602.1:0-2902 GCA_041689405.1 Terrimicrobiaceae bacterium
AAGATTGGAAGCGCGAACGGTGGCCCCTGCGCGTCAAGGGTTTCACGAGTTACAGCCTCTGGGGACTGGAACCGGATACGGACTATGAGTTTCAAGTCACCATGACCGATCCCTTTCTTCTGGACGGAAAAACAGTCGATCAAAGCCCGCTTCTTCTGACGTTCCGCACGGCCGCTAAGCCGAGCGCGCCAGTGGAATGGTTTGTGGCGACCGATGGAAGTGATGCGGCCGACGGTCGCAGCCGCCAGCAGGCCTTGCGGACGGTCAACGTCGCCGCCGCCCGGGCTTCGGCCGGGGATACCGTCTTGGTAGCGGAGGGAACCTACAGTGAAATTGTCTATGTGCGAAGCACCGGAGACAAACAACGTCCTCTGACTTTCCGTTCACTGCCCGGTGAAAAGGTCGTCTTTGATGGCAGAGAACGTGCCCTGCCCCACGCTTTCATTCTCACGGGCAAGGCCGATGTTCATATCGATGGTTTCTACTTTACCGGCTTCGGATTCGGCGGAAGACGCGCCAAGGATAGCTACCATTCCAATATCTCCGGCATCATGAATCTTTGCATGACAGAGGATGTTCACATCACTCGGTGTTTCTCGGACGGGCGGGGCTCTGGCTACGCACCGCCGCTGGTGGGTGCCACCTACAGTCCCAGACTGCTGATCCAAAACTGCGTCGTTGCCGCAGGCTCCGGTTTGAATCTTCGCTTCTGCCAGCATGCCCGGATCGAGAATAATGTCTTGTTCCGTAGTCTGATCCAACAATACATCGTCGTCGGCTGGGCGAAACAGCACGAGTTCGAAAGTGCGCGAAACATTATTGTCGATAACCCGGCAAACAAGGTCAAGTCGCTCCTGCTGGAGGTTGCTCGCATCGAGGCGATGCAGGAGAGTGAGAATTGCTATTATCTGCGCGTTCCCGACGAGGAGCGCAAAATGTTTCTTGCTTCAGGCGTAAGAATGAGTCTGGCCGATTATCAAAAGCAATACGGCGATAAAGGTTCCTTCGTGGACGACCCGAAGTTTGCAGGAATCGACGCTCAGGAATATAAAGACTTCGCCGGAAAACCTGTCATGTCCTCCGACCTTCTGATTGGGAAAAAGGATCTGGATTTCCCCGACCTGTTCGCCACAAATCCCCGGCTGGTCAAACGCGGGATCGGCCTCCAACCCGAAGCTTTCAAAGACTTTCATTTCCATAATGCAAAAGAACTTCCACACAAGTAGCAGAGACGTCCCCGAAAAGCGCAAATTACAGGAGCGTGGGCGTCTTGCCCGCTTTCCAAACCATGCGGGCGGGACGCCGACGCTCCCGTGAAGACGTGTCTTCAGGCCAGCCCCTTCCGCACGGTCAATTTAGCGGGAATAAAAATTTTCCCATCCCACAACCCTTATCATCGTCCACCCATTCCCCAACCTTTATGATCGTTAAAACACGATCCCTCTACTCACGAGCACCCCACCGTCTGTTCCGTTGTCAGCCTCTGGCCCTTCTGCTCGTTTTGCTCATGTCTCCCCTGGGAGCGCTCCACTCCGCCGAATATTTTGTCTCGCTGGAAGGCCGTGATGAAAACAACGGCACCGCCCGGGAGCAGGCCTTCCGAACCATCCAAAAGGGTCTCGATACGATTAAGGACGGCGATACATTGACCATCCTGCCGGGCGAGTATTTCGGAAATGTGAGGCGGGAGAATCTCGGCAGCCTAGAGGTCGAGACGCTCATCCGCGCGGAGTTGCCGGGGACGGTGGTCATCCGGGGAGACGTCTCTGCGCCACTTTTTACTCTGGTCGAAGGTTCCCGGTTCACTTATGGCGCGAATTTTGACCAACCCGCGCAAGCCGTCATCAAACAAGATTCCTTGAATATTCTGGAGTCCGCGCCACAAAAGTCGGATCTGGAATTCATGCCGGGCAGGTCGTTCTACGACGCCGAGGCAAAACGCTTGTATCTGTCTCCTCCCGATATGCAGGCGCCCGAGGCGGGACGCTATACCGTTTCGGTCGTTAAGAACCATGGGTTGTTCTTGCACGAACCCGTGCGCGTGGTGGTCGATGGGCTGGTTTTTTCAGGATTTTCTGGCAACGGACTGCTCTTGGGCAGCCCGACGAACTGCGTGGTTCGCAACTGCACGGCCTACTTGAACTCGAACGGCCTGGTGGCGAACAGCGGACTTTTCGAGCGTTATCAAGTTTCAGAAGAGGGGCTGCCGAATTATGGGAAGTTGCTTAAACGAGAGGCCGGGGTGGGCCCGGGCGGCAACGTCATCGAATTCAGCCGGGGCTACGGAAATTACTCCGAGCGCGATGGCGCGGGTGGCAATATTGTTATCTTCCACCCGTTCGGGGACACGATCCGAAACTCAGAGGCGTTCCGCAGCCTGACCCACGGAATCCGACACTACGGCGCAATCAGCGGGCCGGCGATCCTTTTGGACAATCTGAGCTGGGGCAATGGCATAAATGACCTCCACATCAAGGGTGGAGATGCACCAAAGTTCAGCCGGGTCGAGCGCTGCATCACCCTTGGCCCGATGCACGCCACCCATGTCTCCCACAGCATCATCGGCGCGGAAAATCGCTATGATAGCAATCCCGGAAAAGACAATATCTTCTATAACATTGAAGCCTTCGAGATTCGTGACCGAGAATTTGCGGACCCGGACAACCACGATTTTCATCTGCAATCCACCTCGATCTTCCGCGCCGCAGCACCGGACGGATCGGGTCGCGGACCGTTCCCTTACCAGGCCAACATTTTCTACGTGACGCCCGGGGGCAACGACGAGGCGGACGGGCTTTCACTCGCGAATGCGTGGAGCACCCTGGCCAAAGCGCTGCCAGGATTGAAACCCGGCGATACCCTCTATCTGTCCCCTGGCGAGTATGATCTCAAGATCGAAACC
>JBDNGG010000603.1:0-1120 GCA_041689405.1 Terrimicrobiaceae bacterium
GTGCGGGGGAAAAGGGGGCGGAAGAGGTGTTTCAGTGAGCCAGTGTGCAGTGTTTCGGTAAGAAAAATCCCCAGTCGACGCCTTGTCTTGGCGGAATTCGGAGGTTTCACGGCTATGTTCATTTCTGGCGAGCGTAGCTTTCCCGACCGCTTTGCCAAGATTTCTTTTGGCAGCGGTTCTGTGATGATGATAATAGGCGGACGCCCTTTCCCCTCTCTGAGGTGTATTCGAGAACCAAGGTGCGACCGTCGTCCAATTGGATTTGAGGTGCCTGCCATGTTGGGCTTTGATCGATGCCGTCTGGATCGGGATTGGAGGGATTCCGGGGACGGTTGAACCAGTCGAGGTCGGGTTCGTCGTCGGGGATCCATTCCTTGATCGCCTGCCAGGGAGGTTCGATGGGCTGTAACAGTTTAGCTGATTCCTCTCACGATCTATCAGGAAAAATCTGGGCATGAGCCTGGCTCGCCGAGCCTGCGAACAACGCTTGGAACAGGTCGATTACGTTGCCCTCCTGAAGCTTCGTGGTCTCGGCGTGACTGCTGAAGATCGTGACGTTTTCAGATCCCGTCCGGCTGCGCGATCCAAGGCATACTTTTCGGAATATCACCAGCGGTCGCAATGCTCGTTCCGCATGATTGTTCGTCGGTGGACCACCAAACCGGATGAAGGCGAAGACTTCCTCATATTCGCGCGCTCCGGGAACCAAGCGCTTTCGTAGTGTCTCGGCCTTGGGGTGGGCGAGTGTTGCCGTGCCGCAAATTCGATCCAAGATCCGAAGTAGCCTTTTCGTGAGTTCCTCCCGGGTTCGCTTTCCTGGGGGGATGGTGATGTGGCAGGCAATCCGAAGCAAGCGTCTGAGCTGGTGGCAAAATCGAACCGAGAGGCCATCCGGTGCTTTCATCGCTGCTAGTATTTCGGCGATATCCTTGGCTTTTCTGATCAAATGCGCGAGACAACTCTGCCGGCCATCGACTTGGATCGCATTGTAGGAAGCGTATGCATCGGTGACAAGCAGGCCATGGATGCGTTCGCCCAGAAGCTGTTTGGCCGCTTCCGCAGAGCGGTGCGAATCGATCCGGTAAACGGCCACTTCTTCATTTCCCGCATACCAGATGAA
>JBDNGG010000604.1:0-1606 GCA_041689405.1 Terrimicrobiaceae bacterium
GAGTTGACCGGCAAATGGCAGTGCTGAGCCGTGCAGACGCAAGGTGCTTGCTGCGCGCCAGACTGCATCGCCCAAGGTCCGCAGGTGCAGGTGGTGGGGATCCGTCATCCAGTTTCCATCCAGACCTCCGGGAAGTTTGGAATCGAAGATCGTCCGCGTCTCACCGCGCGGCGGAACGAAGCGCGTCCACCAGTAGCCTGAGGGCGAGACAACGCCAGCGGCGACTAGCTGTTCCCATGTCTTCGTGACCGCATCCAGTGCTGCGGGGTCATTTTTTTTGATCGCCCATTCAATCAGCGCCTCGAAGACCACCCAGCCGCTCACCCAGCCCAACGGCATTTCGTGCCGGTCCAGCGACCCTCCAGCTCCCTCGGCAATCTGTTGCCCAACCCGATCAAAGGCGACCGTGTAGCGGAAATAATTGCCCTCAGTATTGTAATGCCACTTCATCAAGGCATTGCGCGCGGCGGAGGCGTAGTCCCCCGTTTCCGCAAGCTGCAACTGCCCGGAAGTCGCATGGTAATTGTCCCGCAGAAAACCGAGCAATTCACGAGGACCGCCCTCCAAGCGCACGGCACGAACCATCCAGGTGACTTTTTCCACGCCGAGCGCGGTATGGGTTTCCTTGACGGATGCGGTGTAGTCGTGCCCAACCGGTCGATAGGGGCGCTCGTTAGGCGGAACCGATGCGACAAGGCAGGGCGCACCGTCAATATATTCAAACCCGATGCTCGCCTTCAATTTCTTCGCGCCACACTGGGCGTAGGGCGCGACTTCCAGAACGACCCAACTGTTGCCATCGTGCACAGCCACTACAGGCTGGGACGCACGCCACGCGTCGAACTCCCAAAAGGCGCTCTCAAATTTGGCGGGTTTCGCGAGACTCTTACTAAAGCGGGGATAATACTGGCGGGTGGTGTCCTGCTGGTTATCCCCCCAGAAAAGACCGGGAATGCACCAGAATGGATTTCTCGTTTCAGGCAAAGTAAGACGACAACTGGCAGAGAAATCCTCTCCAACCGAGAGCTCCCAGCCAGCGCTCAGCCACGTTTCGTTTTCCGGCGATACCCGAGTTGGCCTCGTGCCAGTCCAGACGATGTGATGATTCAAGATCTCCATTTTTTAAAGCCAGCAGATTGCGTTTATCGCCCATGCGTAAGGCACGTCCCAGTGTTCCACGGTATTCCATTCGATGGCGAAACTCTCCTCCAGATAGGGCGTGTCATCGGGCCGACCGATAAAGCCGATGATAGTCCCCTCGGGAATCTGGGTGACGCGGAAGCCATAGGCGACGGGCTGGCGGTAGCCGATGCCGTTGTAAAGCGAACGGTTGAGCGTGTTGTGCCCGACGGTCCATTGGATCTGCTGCTCGGCCAGCTTCCGCCAATCTGGTCGAACCATGAGCACCGCCGCTTTGGCGAGCACGGCGGCATGAGAGGTCGCGACACTGCTGGTGCCGTGGGCGATCCCCTGCCGGTTGAAGGGATGCATAAAGGAGCGGATGCCCCGCCCGTTCCCCGCGTCGCGGTATGTTTGCCGTTCTGGCTGTTCCCCATTCACAAACACGCCATAAGGCGTCAGCGAAAACGGATTCGATACGGCATCC
>JBDNGG010000605.1:0-1821 GCA_041689405.1 Terrimicrobiaceae bacterium
ATTTGGTCCCGCTTGGCGGTGGAGATGGTATTACCACGCGCCCACTCGCTGCAAACCACCAGCTTCGGATTGTAATACTCCAGCTTATCCTCAGCCTTGAACTCCTCATTCTGGATGACGGTGGCGTAGTCTTTATTTCCTTTAACCGACTTCTTTTCGTCCGGTTTATCCAAGAGGACAATTTGATAGGCGCGCACCCAGATATTCTCGATCCGGAAATTATCCATGCGATCGAACCGCAGGATCGCGCGCTCCTCCCTGGGAATTTTACACAGCGCCCCGGTGGACGTCTCCGGTTTGCGAACCGACTGGTCCTGGATGGTCAGGCTGCTATTCCGGATCGACCAACCCTCGGCGCCGGAATTCGCAGCGTGGCCGTCCTTGGCTGCTTCGTAGCGGATGACCTCTCCGGCTGACCCCCAGTTGCCGGAGTCGATCGTGACATTTCGCACGGCTCCGACGGCGTAAAGGCAATAGAGTCCGGTTTCCCCCTCGATGCGCACGCTGCGAAAAGAAGAGTCGCCGACATTGGCGTTTCTGCCGTCGAGGAAAATCGAAGCGAAGCCTGAGTTGGCATTGTAGCAGCCATCCATGCTGATATCCGCCGTGCTCCCCTGGCAATAGAGCCCGATCGAATTGAATCCAAACGACTGGATGAAGCTACCATAAAACCGCAGCTCCGTGGTGGAGCTTCCCGTCATGTTTTTTTCATAAGGGCTCGCAATTTCGTAGCTGATCCCGCGAGCCTCAAACTTGGGCACGGGAGTGAAGGCGACAGCCACCGAGTTGGGCTGGTTCACATACACCGTGGTGTTGTAAAAGCGGTTGCACTCCGAGCCAACCAGCCAGATGGCCACCTCGACATGATCTCCACGAAACATGCAGTTGGTGAACACGTTTCCTCCTCCGCCCGCGCCGCTGCGCCGGGCGCTCAACAGAAGGCTCTTGGATTTTCCGCTGACGGCAAGGTCGCTCATCGTGACATAACCCGATCCGGTCATGTCGATCACCGGAGCGTCGGGGAAGTCCCCCGTGATGATGCTGTTCATCTGGCCCGCACCCTGAAAGACAATCCAGCGCGTCTTCTGCCCGTTGTTGTATTTATTGGTCATGTCCAGCGGGCGGCTCAGCTTGTATGTTCCCGGTGGCAGATAAATCACCCCGCCAGGCGCCGGCACCGCATCCACAGCCGCCTGCAAGTCCCGGTAGTCGGTGGCGACAATCACCCCCGGGATCGTCTGGCGGGCAGCTTGGGCACTGGCGGGAGGAGGTGTCGATGGAGGCGTCGCTGGAGGCGTGCTCGTTTGAGCCAAGGCCGCGCCGCACATTGCCAGAAGAGCAATTCCACAAGGGTGGAAACCGCGAGTTTTTGGGGTTTTCATTAGGTGTGTTTTCATTCGATTAGTTTTAGCGTGAATTGTTAAATTGGAATTTTGAGTTTACTTGTCGGATGGGACCACGATGCCGCGAAGGATCATGTTCTGGCACGTGATAAACACGATCAAAGTCGGGATCGCTGTGAGGATCAGAGATGCGTAAACGACCGGAGAGGCAACGCTCATCCACAGTTGAAAGACATACACCATCAACGTCCACATGGACGGGTCGGGCGCCAGAATAAGCGCGAAGAAAAATGCTCCATAGGCAGTGGTGAAGGCCGAGAGTGCGATAACGGCCAGGATAGGCTTGGAAAGGTTCATTGTGATCAGCCAGAACATCTTGAATTCGCTGACTCCGTCCAATTCGGCCGCCTCGTAGAGCTCGCGGGGCAGGCTGTCAAAAAAGCCCTTGAGCAGGAAAATCGAAAACCCGTTGGCAAGG
>JBDNGG010000606.1:0-2888 GCA_041689405.1 Terrimicrobiaceae bacterium
CTCGATCTAGCCCGAGCCGGGGGTCGTCGCGAAATGCGCGGCCTATGACTCGCTGATCGCCTTCTGCGCCAGCTTGAACACCTCCGGTGGCCTGATGCCTTTCTATTTCGACCGGCAAGACCCCATGGATCCAACAGGCGATATCTCACATCCGCGAAACACCCAGTTGCTCGGCTATCTCGACAGCCTGATGAATGCCACTGCGATCCCCGGCTCCGGCTCGTCGGGTTTTTCCAGCAAGGGCGATGCTGGTGACCGGCAACAAATCCAGACGGCAGTCTTCGATTACACCCGCATAGTCAACCTCACCGACACTTCCCCCACCACCGGCAATACCATCAGTTACTCGCTGGGAAGTCTTGTCGTTCACTCCGTTTTCAGATTCGCCACGTCGGGCTCGACCATCTGAACCCCGAATGTGATGCCGTCGAGCGTCCATCGAGCTTCGGATTTTCCTTCACCTTCATTGCGTCTATCTGCTGCAGACCCTCGCCATCCATCACCGAGCGAACTCGTTGTAGCAATCCTCGAACGGCGACTCGAAAAATTGCAGCCGCCGGGTCGCCAGTTCGTCGCCATTGACCTGCTCTCGGGCCTTTCCAAAGAGCTCCTTGAATTTTTCCAGCGTAGCCCTCGGATAGCTCACCTCGTAAACCGATTGTGCAGTCAGCGTCGCATCCGGCCACCGGCTTTCCTCCCGCCCGTTGACCTGCAGCGCAAGAATCCCGCAGACCGGATCCTCCCCACGGATCGCGATAGACCCGGAAAACCGCACTAAGCGTCCCATGGGTTCGTCTGGATGCCACGGGGCACCTTTTCCCGCGTGCCATCCCAAGCCGGATCGACCAACTCGCCGAGTTCCCTCGACGTAGAGACAGTTGCTGGAGAGCGCCATCGCGGGCAATCCGGCCCCCTTCGGATGTCGCTCATCCGGGTTCATTTTGGGCCATTGGTAGATACCTGAGGTTTCGACGCTCGAGTAAATGTCCCCGTAAACCCCCAACCCGTCGGCAATGCAGGCGCCGCCACGGAAAAGCCCGATTTCCTCATCCCACTCGTTTTCCTCAAGGTAGGTCAGACTGTTCCTCACCGCCTCCAGCGCCAGCGCGAGAAACTCCCGATCGCCATTCTGGCAGTAAAAAGACCACGCGCCGATAGTCCAGATCACCCGGTCCCAATATTGACCTCTGATCGACACCACGTCGGCCGGAACCCAACTGCCGTCCACGTCGTTGCAGTCCTTCTCCATGCCCGCCTAGGCATCGCCGCGCGTGAGACAAGAAAGCAGCGTATTCTTCGCCACCTCGGGCATCAGCAATCCGGCTCCGCTCTATGTATTGAACGCCGCGTCCTGCGTCCACGGGTCCGGGAACTCAGTCCGGCCACCAGACACGGAACTGGCTCGTCCAGCAACCCGCTCCTGTAGTATACCACATTCACGAGCATATCCCCCATCGCAATACGGAACGGGCGATCAATCTCAAAGTTATCGGTGGCGAGGGTCATTCCAATAAGCGTCAGCATAAGAAACACGTATATATTGGGCCTATATCATCAATCAATATCTATATTATTCGAAAGTCGCGACTTGCTCTCGCGCCAAAGCTATCAGTTTTCCAGCCAGACCTTCGGTAACAGACAGATGCGCCCGTGCTGATTAAGCGTATCGCCAATTACCCGCTACTTCAGGGGAAAGGACCGGGGTTCGGCACGGGGTTTTCGACTATGTCTGCATTGATTGGACACTGCAATCGGTCACGGGCTGCTGAGTTGCTCTCTATTGAATGCAAAAATACCTTGCGCAGAGACAGATATCCTGCAAGAATATAGCCGCAATGCGTATATTCCGTCTAACTCATCGCGTCCCGCGCTCCGACCGTGCATTTTCCCTCGTGGAAGTGGTCATCGCCGTCGGAGTCCTGAGTTTTGCCGTAATCCCAATGATGACTCTCATTACCGGCAGTCTCCAATCCTACCGCCAAGCGATCAACGACACGGTCGGACGCCAGATCATGACGCAGCTGGCCGCCAACGCCCAGCAGGCACGCCTCTCCGATCTTCAGTCCCAGCCCTCCGCGACGACCTATTTTGATTTCGAAGGAAATCCGGTCGAGACAGGCGACCCATTGAAAGTTTACACCGCCACAGTTTCGAACACTCCCGACACGGTTCTGCTCAACTCGCCGAACCTGTTCCGCATAGCCATTGAGGTGACGCCTAACAAAGCAGGCCCACAGCAGAACGAGAATACCCTCCGCACCAGTCTGCAGGTCTGCCCGCAGAACTGAAAGAACAGACCTTCCCGAGGGGCCCGAGCGCCAAGCATCCTTTAAACTCCAGAATCTTCTATGCGAGGCTTGCGTATTTGCCATTTTAAATCTCAGATGCTGTAGAAAAAGTCGCCGATGCGCTCCTTAAAGGGATTCAACAACGTTGGCATCTCGCTATTCCTCCATCTCTGGACGCATTTGTCCTGCGAAGGCCATCGATGAGCCGGGCCATCACCATGTTCAGCCTGTTTCCATTGTAGTAACCGAACTCAGGCAGAGAAGTGTCCCGTAAGTCGTTAAAAGTTTGCCGTAGAGGTTGGTCCACTCACGGAGAAGCGTGAGAGGTGATCACAAACCAAAAAAACCAACCTCCACAATCACCTTGTTTAATTACGTCCGATTTCGCTGAAGGTTACCCTCGGGGTGCTTGCCGGACGACGAACCGAAAACGGGCGTCATCCTCGTACCACATCGGAAAGTTCGTGCCCCAGGTGTTGTTAAAGAGGTTGAAATGGATGCCATCTGCGGAGGGATCAGGCACCCGATTGTGAAAATCGAGCAGCGCCGGTTCGCCCGGGGCGACAAGGGCGGCGTCCGGACTGGAAAACTGCCAGCACA
>JBDNGG010000607.1:0-1671 GCA_041689405.1 Terrimicrobiaceae bacterium
CATTCGCGAGTGAAAGTCCGTCCGCCTCGTCATTGCCCCCGGGCGTCACGTAGAAAATGTTGGCCTCGTAAGGGAATGGTCCGCGATCCGATCCGTCCGGTGCCGCCGCACGGAAGATCGAGGTGGATTGGAGATGAAAATCGTGGTTGTCCGGGTCCGCGAACTCGCGGTTACGATTCTCGAAAGCTTCGATGTCGTAGAGAATATTGTCCTTACCAGGGTTGCTGTCGTAGCGGTTTTCCGCGCCGATAATGCTTTGGGAGACATGGGTGGCGTGCATCGGGCCAAGGGTGATGCAGCGCTCGACCACGCTGAACTTCGGTGCTTCTCCTCCCTTGACCTGGAGGTCATTCACGGTGTTACCCCAGCTCAGATTGTCCTGATGGATCGCTGGCCCGCTGATTGCGCCGTAGTGCCGGATTCCATGGGTCAGGCTGCGGAATGCCTCTGAGTTTCGTATCGTGTCTCCGAACGAGTTGTAGATCATAATATTGCCACCCTCGAAGTCGCGTTCGGAGTAATTTCCGTAGGCCCGGCTGAATTCAATGACGTTACCGCCTGGGCCCTCTCCGGCCTTCCGATCCCGGACCTGATTTCGATAATTCGGAAGACCTTCCGGGGAAACCTCATAACGCTGGAAAAGCCCGCTTTCCACCTTCAGGCCGTTGGAGTTCAAGTAGGCCGTGCAGTTGCGGATCACGCAGTTCGTCGGGCTGCCCAAAAGCAATCCGTTGCCGGAAAATCCTGAAAAAACCAGCCCATCGACCACCACACGCACGGGTTCGTGCAAGAACAATCCATGGTTCTTAACGACCGAAACGGTATAGCGTCCCGCCTCGGGCTCCTGCAGATCGGGAGGAGACAGATACAAGCGTTTTGCCTCGGCGTCGTAGAACGACCTGCCCGGCATGAATTCCAGATCCGATTTTTGGGGCGCCGGCTCCAGAATACTCAATGAATCTTGTTTGAGGACGGCTTGCGCGGGTTGGTCAAAATCCGCGCCATAAGTGAACCGGGAACCTTCGACCAGGGTAAAAAGTGGAGCCGGGACGTCTCCCCGGATGACGACCGTCCCCGGCAAATCCGCGCGGATGAACGTTTCGACCTCCTTGTTACCGAGATTCTCCCGCCTCACATTTCCGAAATACTCGCCAGGCAGGATGGTCAATGTATCGCCCGCCTCCAGCGTATCGAGACCTTTTTGGATGGTTTGGAAAGCCTGCTCCCGGGCGGCGCCATTGTTTTGATCACTGCCTTCGAGCGAGACAAAATATTCGGCGGAGTGGAGCACCCCCAGGGGGGAGATGAGCAAAGCGAGCAGGACGGCCAAAGACCGGCAACGGAACATACGATGAGGTGCGCGGGAGGAGAGCAATGGTGTGTTAGCGATCATAAAGGTTGGGGAATGGGTGGACGATGATAAGGGTTGTTGGATGGAAAAACTTTTTCATTCCCGTTAAATTGACCGTGCTGAAGGGGCTGGCCCGAAGGCGCGTCTTCACGGGAGCGTAGGCGTCTCAGCTACTTGGGTGGAAGTTCTTTTGTTTTATGGAAATGAAAGTCCGCGAAGGCTTCGGGTTGAAGGCCGATCCCGAGTTTGACCAACCGGGGATTCGTGGCGAACAGGTCGGGAAAATCGAGATCCTTTTTACCAATCAAAATATCGGAGGA
>JBDNGG010000608.1:0-1135 GCA_041689405.1 Terrimicrobiaceae bacterium
AACCGCTCGCTGCATGAGGTTTCTGGTGGATGCACAGCTTCCACGGGTGCTCGCTGTAGAAGTGAGACTGCTCGGACACGAGGCGCTCCACACTTCAGAACTGCCCGAGGCGAACGCCACACCTGACGAAGAAATCAGAAGAATTGCCCGCCAAGACGACATGGTCGTTGTCTCTAAGGACGACGATTTCGTGAACAGCCATATCCTCCTCGGAGATCCCAAGAAACTGTTATTCATTGCCACTGGCAACATCTCAAACCCAGATCTGCTCACTGTCTTGCGTCGGCATCTCAGCGAGATCGTTGAAGCATTTTCCGACTCTGGATTCGTAGAACTCAATCGCGGCTCCTTGGTGGTGCATCGATAACCACCTCCGATTCGAAAATACAGCCTGCGGCGCTGAGACGAACTAAACCTGATTTGCAGGATTCTGAGGATTTGCAGGATTATACCGATGCGGGAGGGGCGGATGAAGTTGGAGAAAGCTGACAGTTGAAAGCTGAAATTGCTGAGGATCCGATGACGCTGTCTATCCCAATCAAAAAATCTCCGCCCGCATCTAGGGAATTCAAAGGTGATGGGTGGCGAGTCACGAGTGGCGAGTGAACTCCACTGACAACAAACAACGAACAACCGCAGCTCCGCTGCACCCTGCGCAACCTCACACGATGACACCTGGTAACGACCAATTATTCCGTCATGCCCTCTCGATTCCAGCAGTCGTGCGGCAATTTCTGACCACGTGGCTTCCAGCGGAATTCCTCGTTCTCGTGGATTGGCAAAGCCTCCAAATTGAAAAGATCAGCGGTATCAACGCAGCCCTTGCCGAACGGCGCGAAGATCTCGTTTATAGCATTAATGTGGCGGGCTCGCCGGTTTGTTTTTACATCCCGCTTGAAGACCAAAGCACCGTAGATCGACTCATGCCCTTGCGTGTGCTCGAATATACGCTCCTTATCTGGCAGACGCATCGCGCCGCTTCGCAGTCGGGTTCCCAGCGCTCCACAAAGCTTCCGCTCGTCATTCCGATCGTGCTTTATCCGGGGCCGGAGAAATGGTCAGCCGTTAGGAAACTGCGGGACCTCATTGACATCCCGGAAACCCTCCATGAGTGGGCGGGCACGTTCGCTCCTGA
>JBDNGG010000609.1:0-3852 GCA_041689405.1 Terrimicrobiaceae bacterium
GGGCGGGAACGGTTGCGCTCGATGGCGCCCCCGGAAAAGGTAGCCTGTATTGCCTGGATCGGGCTTTGCCGGCGCACGCGGTCTTCGATGGTGTCAGCGTCTCCAACGGCCTCGCGTGGTCAGCCGATCAGACTCGATTTTACTATATTGATTCCCTTACGCGGCGGATCGATGTGTTCGACTACGAGGCGGAGTCCGGATCCATTTCGAAACGCAGGATTTTTCGAGCGGTCCCGACAGAGCCTGGCCTCCCGGATGGCATGTGCATCGACGAGAACGGGAATCTCTGGGTTGCTTTTTGGGGAGGTTCAGTCGTTCGGTGCTTCGATGGAACCACTGGAGCGGAACTTGCGCAAATTTCGGTGCCCGTCACTCAAGTCAGCAGTTGCTGTTTCGGCGACGGCAACGAACTCTTCATTACGACAGCCCGTTGTGAACTCAGCGAAACGGCGTTGGAAGAGCAACCGCTCGCCGGTTCGATCTTTCGCGCCGAACCCGGTGTGAGCGGACCGCCGCCGCGACTTTTTCAGATTTGAGCGTTGGCGGACAATCACGCATCCCGCTGCAAAGGCCTCCTTGATCTCGATGGCCTCGACGGCATCGAGCATCCAGCAAAATTTGCATCTCCCCACGCCAATCCTTACAGGCGGCAGCCACCACCGTCTGACGACGCGAATTCCCCATGCCATCGCCACAATAGCGTTGCAGACATTCCGGGAAAACGACCCGTTCCGCGCCTTGACCCGCAGTTTGCTTTCGATGCCCCAGTATCTCCTCCTCCTTTGCTTTTTGTCCCATTTTCTCTGTTCAGCTATTTCTTCTACCTGCCTAAATCTTATCCGGTCTTATTAAGGGATCATATTTTTTAACCCGCCCTGAAAGGGAGCGGGATTTTTTTTGCGAAATTCTCCCGGGGTGCAGCCGCAGACGTTTTTAAAGCCCCGGTGGAAAGACACGACGTCTTTGTAGCCGACGGTTGAGGCAATCCGTTTGATCGGGAGTTGTGTTTCCTTGAGCAACTTTCTGGCATAGACGATGCGCAATTGCCGGAGGTGTTGGCCGGGCGGGAAGCCATACTCTTTCGTAAACAACACGCGGTGGTGGTTGACAGAGAGGCCCGCTTCCGCTGCAAGATCCGCCGACGTGGGCAGAGCGCTGCCAGGTTCCGGATTTTCGCCCGGGAACATCCCGCAAGGCCGGTCGGCGACCTTCCTCCATCTGACGGCGCAAAATTCCTCTCCCGTTATTATTTATGAAACAAACCATTCTCGCCGTTTCTCCCTACGTCATTGACCTGCCGCTTTCCATCGGTGGCACTCTGGCGCTTCATGCCCGCGCGGGTGATGATGTGTATGCTCTCGCCATGTGCTACCCGGGCCTTCCGAATGGAGTGATCTATCCGGAATCAAGAAATCCGGAAAACCCCTTCAAGCCTTTTGACAGCGAAAAGGACTTTAAGGAAAAAGTGGCCGACGTGGAGAAGGATGCCGTGGCTGCCGCGCTTGGGATCAAGGAATTCTTCGCTTTCGACTATCAGCCCCATGCCGAAGCCCTCTTCGAGCGCGAAGTGGTCGATCGCACGGTGGAGATCATTGATCGTGTGCAGCCCGATGCCATCATCACCTATTGGCCGGTCACGAATTACACAGACTTCTCCGGGGCCACCATGGCCGTCACGCGTGCGATTACGGAACGCAAACTGAAGAAAGTCCCCCGGCTTCTGTTCTCTGAGACTTTGACCAGCAAGCACACATTGTGTTTTCATCCTGATCAATATGTGGACATCACTCCGGTTGTCCGCCAGAAACGAGAGGCGACCCGGATGGTGTGGGAGGGACAGGCGGTGGACTATTTTTACAATGTCTTCTCCCTGCCCACTTCCGACTGGCGGGGCCGGGAATGCGGGGTGCCCCATGCGGAAGCTTTTGTCACCCTTCACGGGGGATTTGGAGAGATCAAGCGGATCAACCCCTTGGAATCAGGTCGCGGAGCGGACCCCTACGTGCTGACGCGCGCCCAAGACCTCCTTGCGATGCACAAAAGGGTCCCTTACGGCGTATATCCTTTTGCCACCGGCGCATCCGGCGTGCTGGATACCCCTACGGCAGAAAAGGTGTTTTATATTCCACGGGCGGAGACTTAAGGCCAAATAGGCGATCCATTATTTGGGCTCTGCGGGGCATTGGACGCGGAGGAAAATCCCGCTGGCCGGGCGGGTGGAGCGCATCACGGACAAACCCGTTCCATCTGGCGGTGACCTGAGCGACTACCGCAGCTTCGCCCTTTATCCTAAATCCAGCAGAAGAGTTAACCGCGGATTACGCAGATGACAAGGATAGAAGAACTTGCGAAACAAACGCACTTCAGAGGAGTTCACCTAATGGGTGAGTAGCTTCATGGCTCCAAGTCAGTGAATATCCGCGCAATCTGCGGTTTCAACTGCTTTTTCCAGGTTCAGACATCCTGACCTGCGGGGAAAGAAGGCAAGGAGGAGTGTGAGAAAGGAAACAAGTGCCAGCCTGCCGAGCTTGTTTCCCGGAGAACATCTTTTGCGGAAGAGAGGTTTTGACGGGGAAATGTGGGAGGTGTTTGAGGAGAAAATGGGCACAAGGGACAACGGATCAGGCGTTACAGAACGGTTGGAGGCTGGAGGTCGTAGGGAAGGGATACGGGCGAAAAAAATAATGGAATTTTAGTCGGCAAGGGGCTTCACGGGTCGCTGGGGAGACGGGGAATCCGGATCCACCAGCCTCAGCGCGTTGTCCCCGAGGATTTTTTTAATGACTTCCCCGGGTAACTCCAATGACCGGAGAAAGTTGAAAAGTTCACCGCCGTAATAGTCGCGGGCGAAAAGCAGTCGGTCCGCATAGCGACAGAGAAACTCCCGGGCGAATCCCCGGTCCCTCCGCAAAGCCAAAAAGGCCGAACCGGCAGACAGATCCGCATACAAATGAGGAAATGAATCGAACAATTCGAAGATTCGTCCGGGTCCGGAAATCGCACCCTTCGGATAAGTTGCCTCCTCCCTGTCGGCTCCGGCCCCCAGCTCCCGCCAGAATCCGGGAGCATGACCAATGAAGATTGTCTCGGGGCATGCGTCCAGGGCCCGGACCAGATTTTCTACCGTTCCTCCATACCACTGTGAGACGTGTTTTCCGCCTGACGGGGGAAGATAGGGCACATCAAGATGCAAGACCACCGGGGCCCGACGGCGGCCTGCCGCCCGAAACAACTCCAAACTCCGTGGATCATCAATCAGCATCCTAAATTTCCATTCTCCGCAAATCCGCACACCATGCATCTCACAGGCCGTTTCAAACAAATCGCACGCATCTGGAAGAGCCGGATCGGGGCAGTAGCCCAACAGAAACCGGCCGGGATGGTTCCGGCGGGCCACCAAAAGATCTTCCAATAATATGCCGGGATGGGATCCATCCGCCCGCACCCGTTCCGGGTTGAGCACCCTGGCAAATTCCGTTGATTCCGCTGACCGTGGATATTCCGGAATCTCCCAAGTCAGCAGCCAAGCCAGCCCAATGCCTTGTTCATCCATGTCTGCGACCAATCCTGCATCGTCCTTTCCGTGCCAGAATACATGCTGGTGTGTATCAATGATTTTCATGGGGTTGTGTTTTTTTGGTTGCTTTTTCTTCGGGAGGTAAAGACGTCATGGATCGCATAGCCTGCTCCAAGTTCTTGGCGGTTTTAAAATGGGATCCACCTTCATTGGCGAAATTTGGAGCCTGTTCCAAAAGCGCAATAAGATCGCTCGGGTGCTGATTTAAGCTGTGTCGGGGCAGAGAATTTGCGGCTTCGCTCTTCCTCCACCACGTTTCCAGGACATAAGGAGAA
>JBDNGG010000610.1:0-1400 GCA_041689405.1 Terrimicrobiaceae bacterium
GCAGCGATTACCGAGGCAAAAGCCGGAAGTCCTGTGACCAAAGCCGAGACAAAATCCTACGGCTGTTCAGTAAAATATTAACCATTGATTGCAGTCAGGACTGCTCTGGCTTGGCTTTCGATGCGCCCGTGTGAGGAATCTCCTCACCGGGCGCATTTTTATTCCCCAATTGAGCAACGAATCCTTGCTGCGATCCAGCAATTGCGTCACAACGGCGGCACTCTCCCATGCTAAAAGTAAAACTCGACGATTTAGATCAATCCGTTTCCCTCGAAGCGGACGAATATAAAGAGAAGCTTAAAAAGTATCAGCTCAAGTTGCTGAACATGCAATTGGTTCTCAGAGATACCAAACATTCGCTGATCGTCGTCATGGAGGGACCCGACGCTGCCGGCAAAGGGGGCGCGATCCGACGGCTGACGGAGCGCCTTGATCCGCGCCTGATCCGAGTTTACTCGGTTGTGAAGCCCTCGCCCGAGGAATATAAACACCAATACCTTTGGCGTTTTTGGAATAAGATTCCCGCTTATGGCGACACGGCCATTTTTGACCGCTCATGGTATGGACGGGTATTGGTGGAGCGGGTCGAGCAATTCGCGACTGTGGACGAATGGCAGCGCGCATATAGCGAAATCAATGATATGGAAAAACAATGGACTGATGACCGCGCGATCATCGTCAAATTGTTCATGCACGTATCCAAGGAAGAGCAGCTTACCCGTTTCAAACAGCGCGAAGCCGATCCCTACAAGCACTGGAAAATCAACGACGAAGATTGGCGGAATCGGAAGAAATGGGACGAACATAACGCCGCTGCTGAGGACATGTTCGCCAAGACCTCGACCGATTATGCTCCGTGGACGGTGATTCCCGGCAATTTCAAATGGGCTGCCCGGGTGAAGACGGTTAAAACAGTTCTCGATGCCGTGAACAAGGCGCTGAGTTAAGCTCGCAGCCGGAGGTTCACGAAGGCTACACTATCCCCCGGCAATCTGCCGCCAGAACATGAGGGCGGAAATTCCCAACCCTATGGCAGCCGCGATTCCACGCACCACGGCCTGGGGGATTTTCAGCGCAACTCGTGCGGCTGCGTAGTATCCGAGCGTCGCGCCGACGGTCATGACGGCTGCCTGTGGCCACACGATCAGATCTGCCATCATGAAGTATCCTGTGGCCACAATATTGATGAGCGCGCCAAGCACGGTTTTGAGTGCATTCATTTCATGGATGTCTCCCATGCCTATAATCCCTAGTGCCGCGAGCATAAGAATCCCGATGCCCGCTCCAAAATAACCGCCGTACACTGCGACGAAAAATTGGAGCCCAATCGCCAGCCACACGCCGGATCCCCATTGCACATCGCTTGCAGATTTCTCGCTCTGTCGCAGCCAGCGCCGGAC